>JALAHE010000276.1 GCA_022712075.1 Galactobacter sp. | reverse complement strand
GGGGCGGGGCGGGCCGCCGAGCAAGACATCGACGAGTGTCGATGTCTTGAGTATGCTTCCAGACATAGACGATCGTCAATCTCTCGAAGCGGAGGCCTCCCGTGACTCGCGTCGCCCTACCCGTGCCCGCCGTCGGTGCCCCCGTCCAGGACGAGGAACGGTGCTGCGTGGCGCCCGGCGGGGTGCCGCTCACGGAGGCCGAGGCGGTGGGACTGTCGGCGAAGTTCAAGGCGCTCGCCGACCCCAAGCGGCTCACGATCCTCTCGATCGTCGCGGCGTCCGGCGCGGGGGAGACCTGCGTCTGCGACATCCAGGAACCGCTGGACCTCAGCCAGCCCACCGTGTCCCACCACCTGAAGATCCTCGTGGACGCCGGACTGCTCGCCCGCGAGAAGCGCGGGGTCTGGGCCTACTACTCCCTGGTGCCCGGCGCGCTCGAGGCGCTCGCCGCGACGCTCGTGCGGCCAGGGGCTCCGGCCTAGCGCCGGGCCGTCCGTCCCCGGCCGCGCCTGCCGGTGCGGTGCCGGCGCCCGCGTGACGGGGAGTGCGGGTCTAGCCGCCCGCCGTCGTGCCCTTCAAGGGCCACGCCCGCGCCAAGATCACCACGCCCACCGCGCCGAGCCCCGCGAGGAGCACCGCGACGCCCGGCAGTCCCCAGAGCGCGCCGAGGGTGCCGGCCAGGGGGTAGGTGACGAGGTAGCAGGCGTGGGAGAGCGAGAACTGCGCCGCGAACACGGCGGGCGCGCTGCGCTCGTCGGTGTTGCGCCGCAACAGCCGCGAGGACGGCGTGAGGGCCGCCGAGGTGGCGGCTCCAAGCAGGAACCACACGGCCAGGAGGAGAATCCACCGTGTGGCCCCCGACGTCCAGAGCAGCGCGGCCGCGGCGCAGGCCAAGCCCACCGGCAGGAGGGCCGCGCCCCACCGCATGACGCGGTGATCGTCGACCCGCTCGAGGAGCCGCGGCATCACTAAGGCGACCACCATGGAACCGGCGCCGTTGGCGCCGAGGAGGAGCGCGGCGTCGGGCTGGGTACCGCCCAAACCGCCCTTGACCATGACCACCGTGTTCACGATGACCATGGCGGTGCTCGTGGCGACGACGAAGTTCAGGGCTAGCAGGCCGCGCAGCTCACGCACGGCAAAGAACGTCCGCACGCCGCGCGTGAGGCGGTCGAAGAAGCCGCTCGGGTCCGGCGGGGCGATCGCGGGGAGCCGCGTGAGAAGCACGAGGAGCGCCGAGCCGAGGAAGCCCACCACGGTCCCCGCGAAGAGGTTGTGGTAGCTCATGACGGCGAGCAGAAGGGCCGCGAGGGCGGGGCTGGCGAGCGCCTCGAGATCGTAGGCGAGGCGCGAGAGCGAAAGGGCCCGCGTGTAGTCGGCCTCCCGCGGGAGGACCGAGGGGATGAGCGCCTGGAACGCCGGCGTGAACGTGGCCGAGGCCGATTGCAGTAGGAAGATCAGCACGTAGATCTGCCACGCCTCGGTGACGAACGGCAGGCACAGCGCCACGGCCGCGCGGACCAGGTCGGCCGTGATGAGCAGCGGCTTGCGCGGAAGCCGCGCGGTGAGTGCGGCGATGACGGGTGCCACGGCGACGTAGGCAACCATCTTGATCGTCATGGCCAGGCCCATGACGGCGCCGCCGTTGGCGCCGGCCAGGTCGAACGCGAGCAGGCCGAGGGCCACGGTGAGCAGGCCTGTGCCGATGAGCGCGATGACCTGCGCGGCAAAGAGCTTGGCGTAGACGGGGTGCTTCAGGACGCTGAGCATGGGGCGGCTTTCTGAGGTGCTGCGTGGCGTGGGGTGTGTGGTTCGGCTGGGTGCACGACGGCGGGTGCGCGCCTCAGGCGCGCGGGCGGTGGTGGCGGGGCGGCTGCGTGCCGTCGGAGACGGCGTGCTCGGCCTGGCGGACGGCCTCGGCGATGACGCGCACGGGGTGCTCGTCCACGAGGGCGTAGAGCACCTTGGTCCCCTCGTGGCGCGTGGTCACCATGCGCGCCATGCGCAGGCGCGCGAGGTGCTGCGAGACGCCGGTGCGCGGCTTCTCCAGCGCGGCGGCGAGCTCGCCGACCGCCAGTTCTCCGGCGCGATCCAGTTCCAGGAGGATGCGGATGCGCGTGGGATCGGCGAGCAGGGCGAAGACCTCGGCGGCGAGGTCGACGAACTCGGGTTCAACCGGGCCTAGTTGTTCGTCATTGTGTGCGTGCATACGCACACAATGTCACAGGCGCCCCAGAAATTCACCTCCCCGCCCGGAATAACCCCTGTCTTCCAATAGTTGAGTGAAGTAGACTCAAGTTTGAATCCGGGCCCCGTCAGGGACCCGGCTGGACACGCTCCCGCGGCCACTCGCCGTCGGGCCCCAGACGAGGAGAAAGGACAAGCGTGGACGCCAAATTCACCACCAAGAGCCAGGAGGCCCTCTCGGCCGCCGGCACCAATGCCTCCACCGCGGGCAACCCGCAGGTGGAACCCGTTCACCTGCTCAAGGCGCTCATGGACCAGCGCCAGTCGGTGGCCGTTGCGCTCCTCAAGGGCGCCGGCGCCGATCCGGACGACGTCTCGGTCAAGGCCTCCGCGGCCATCAAGGCCCTGCCGTCGTCCTCGGGCTCGTCCGTGGCCCAGGCCCAGTTCTCGCGCGGCGTGCTGCAGGTCGTGACGGCCGCTCAGCAGGCTGCTGAGCGCAATGGGGACTCCTACGTCTCCACCGAGCACCTGCTCATCGGCCTCGCGTCGGACGCCGGCAAGGCCGGCGAGATCCTGCGCGGCGCCGGCGCCACCGTGGAGGCGCTCAACGCCGCCATGGCGACCGTCCGCGGCGACCGCAAGGTGGACACCGTCGATCCGGAGAGCACCTTCGAGGCGCTCGAGAAGTTCGGCACCGACCTGACCGCCGTGGCCGCCTCGGGCGACCTGGACCCGGTCATCGGCCGCGACCAGGAGATCCGCCGCGTGGTGCAGGTGCTCTCGCGCCGCACCAAGAACAACCCCGTGCTCATCGGCGAGCCCGGCGTCGGCAAGACCGCCGTCGTCGAGGGCCTGGCCCAGCGCATGGTGGCCGGGGACGTCCCCGAGTCACTGCGCGGCAAGCGCCTCATCTCGCTTGACCTCGGCGCCATGATTGCAGGCGCCAAGTACCGCGGCGAGTTCGAGGAGCGCCTGAAGGCCGTCCTCCAGGAGATCAAGGACTCCGACGGGCAGGTCGTCACGTTCATCGACGAGATCCACACGGTGGTCGGCGCCGGAGCCTCCGAGGGCGCCATGGACGCCGGCAACATGCTCAAGCCCATGCTGGCCCGCGGCGAGCTGCGCCTCATCGGCGCCACCACCCTGGACGAGTACCGCGAGAACATCGAGAAGGACCCGGCCCTGGAGCGCCGCTTCCAGCAGGTCTACGTGGGCGAGCCGTCGGTCGACGACTCGATCGCGATCCTGCGCGGCCTCAAGGAGCGCTACGAGGCGCACCACAAGGTGGGCATCGCCGACTCGGCCCTCGTGGCCGCCGCCGCGCTCTCGGACCGCTACATCACGGGCCGTCAGCTCCCCGACAAGGCCATCGACCTCGTCGACGAAGCGGCCTCCCGCCTGCGCATGGAGATCGACTCCGCCCCGGAGGAGATCGACGTCCTGCGCCGCAGCGTCGACCGCCTCACCATGGAGGAGCTCGCCCTCGAGGGTGAGACCGATCCCGCCTCGGTGGAGCGCCTCGCAGCGCTGCGCGAGGAGATGGCGAACCAGAAGGAGGAGCTGGCCGGGCTCACCGCCCGCTGGGAGGCCGAGAAGGCCTCGCTCAACAGCGCCGGTGATCTGCGCGCCAAGCTCGACGAGCTGCGCAGCCAGGCCGAGGTGGCCCAGCGCTCCGGCGACCTGGGCGAGGCGAGCCGCATCCTCTACGGGGAGATCCCGCAGGTGGAGGCGCAGATCGCCGCCGCCGACCAGAACGCCGACGCCGACAAGGTGGACCGCATGGTCTCCGACGAGGTCACGGCGGACGACATCGCGGAGGTCATCTCCTCATGGACCGGCATCCCCGCCGGCCGCATGATGGAGGGCGAGTCGCAGACGCTGCTGCGCATGGAGGATCACCTCGGTGAGCACCTCATTGGGCAGCACGCCGCGGTGGAGGCCGTCTCCGACGCCGTCCGCCGCAGCCGCGCCGGGCTCTCGGATCCGGACCGCCCCACCGGTTCGTTCCTGTTCCTCGGCCCCACGGGCGTGGGCAAGACGGAGCTGGCGAAGTCCCTCGCGGACTTCCTCTTCGACGACCCGCGCGCCATGGTGCGCATCGACATGAGCGAGTACGCGGAGAAGCATTCCGTCTCCCGCCTGGTCGGTGCCCCTCCGGGCTACGTGGGCTACGACGAGGGCGGCCAGCTCACCGAGGCCGTGCGTCGTCGCCCGTACTCCGTGGTGCTCCTGGACGAGGTGGAGAAGGCCCATCCCGAGGTCTTCGACATCCTCCTGCAGGTGCTGGACGACGGTCGCCTGACCGACGGCCAAGGCCGCACGGTGGACTTCCGCAACGTCATCCTGGTGCTGACCTCCAACCTGGGCTCGCAGTTCCTCGTGGATCAGACTCTGGATGAGCGCGCCAAGAAGGACGCCGTCATGAACGTGGTGAACTCCGCGTTCAAGCCGGAGTTCCTGAACCGCCTGGATGACGTCATCATGTTCGACCCGCTCTCGCTCGAGGACCTGGGCCACATCGTGGAGATCCAGGTCGCCTCGCTGGCCGACCGTCTGAAGCAGCGCCGCCTGCGCCTGACGGTGACAGCGGCTGCCCGCGAGTGGCTCGCCCTGACCGGGTACGACCCGGCCTACGGCGCCCGCCCGCTGCGCCGCCTGGTCCAGCGCGAGATCGGCGATCGTCTCGCCAAGGAGCTCCTGGCGGGTCACATTGTGGACGGTGACGAGGTGATCGTGGACGTTGCAGGCGAGGACGCACACGGCCTCAGCGTGAGCCGCGGGGCGGCCGGAGAGGCCTCCGCGCAGGCTTCCGGCGCGGCCGCTGGCGGCTCGGAGCCGGTCGACGCGGAGATCGTGGACTGAGTCCGCTTTGAGCGAAGGGCCGTCGGGGTGCGCCACACCCCGACGGCCCTTCCTCACCGTGTACGCTTAGGAGCACGGAACATTTACACATCCATTGGGGCCTCTTCCGCTAACACGGGGGACCTGCCCCGATGTCGAGCGAAAAAGGGGGTCACGCCATGGGGCGCGGCCGTCAGAAGGCAAAAGCGACGCGGCAGGCCCGGGAGATGAAGTACTACTCCCCGGGCACGGACCTGCATGCACTCGAGCGAGAGCTGGGGAGCGGCGGGGGTTATCCGCAGCCGACCGAGTGGGTGGAACCCGCCGACGAGGTCGACGAGGATGACGAGTACGCGGAGTACACGTCGAAGTACGATGTCGAGGATGACGAGGACGAACCGCGCCGCGGTTGACGTTCCTTGTCCCTAGGCAAGCGAAAGAGGGCCGCCCGAACTCGGGCGGCCCTTTCGCGTCCCCTGTCAGGCACTGATGCACGACGGCGGGTGGCCGGGCCGGGTGCCGGGCCGACCGCCGGGCGCGGGGCCGGGTTCCGGGATGCGCGCGGTTCTGCGGCGCGCGGCGCGCCGGGGTGTGGGCCGGCACGTTGGGGTGTGACACTGCTCCCCACGGCGTGCTCCGAGGGAATCTGGACCCTGCAGCCGGCGTTGAGTTGGTCGCCCGCGCGTGAGCGGTGCAGAAGGAGCCTTTGATGCCAAGCCGTCACGATCCACAACCCCAGTTCGAGGACGCGCGCCTGAGCGCCGCTCACCGGGCGGCGCTGCGCAGCCTGGACAGGGTCGTGGAGCACACCGCCGAGCCCACGGAACCCTCGCTGGCCCGCGAGGCAGTGCTTGAGCAGCTCCTGGCAGGGAACGTGTTGTTGCTGACGGGTGCCGGCATTTCAACGGACTCAGGCATTCCCGACTACCGCGGCCCGCAGGGCTCCCTGCGCCGCTCGCGCCCCATGACCTACCAGGAGTTCCAGGCCGACCCCGAGGCGCGCCAGCGTTACTGGGCCCGCGGCTTCGTTGGCACCCGGCTCATGGGCCAGGCGCGCCCGAACATCTCCCACCACATTGTGGCCGATTGGCAGCGGCGCGGGTTGTTGAGCGGCATCGTGACGCAAAACGTCGACGGCCTGCACGCCGCCGCGGGCGCCACCGACGTGGTGGCTCTGCACGGCGACATGCGCTCGGTGATCTGCCTCGATTGCGGCAACGCCGAGCCGCGCGCGTCCTTCGAGCGCCGGCTCGAGGAGGCCAACCCCGGCTACCGGGAGTCGGTGAACGTGAAGCTGACCGCGCTCGACGTCAACGCCGACGGCGATGTGTCCCTCGACGCCGAGACCGTGGCCCGCTTCCACACCGTGACGTGCCTCGTCTGCGGCTCCGACCGGCTCAAGCCCTCGGTGGTCTACTTCGGCGAGAACGTGCCCGCACCCACGCGCGAGCGGGCCGAGGAGCTCAAGGCCGCCTCGACGTCCCTACTGGTGGTCGGTTCCTCGCTCGCCGTCATGTCCGGCTATCGATTTGTCCTGGACGCCCAGAAGCGCGGCCAGCACGTCTCGGTGATCAACGGCGGGCCCGGGCGGGCCGACGCCCGCGTGGAGACGCTGTGGCGGACCCAGGCGGCGCCCGCGCTCGAGGAGCTTGACGCTGCCCTGCGCCGCGCCGGCCGCTAGGCCGCGCTGGGAGGCGACTCCACGCCGTCGGGCCTTGAGCCCCGCCCCAGCCTCAGCCCGCGAAAGCCCGGTCTCCGCCCCGGCTTGGAGTGAGAAATGCGCTCAAGCGGAGCCCCTTCAGCGCATTTCGCACTCCAAGTTCACGAGCCGCCACGCCCGCGAGTGCCGTGTGCCGTTCCCATGTGTCCGCGAGTGCGGTGTGTCGCCAAAAACGCCCAGGCGGCGACACAAGCCACTCGCGAAACGGGTCTGAGAGCACAAGGCACTCGCGAACGCCCGGGGCGTGGCTCGCGCTAGGAGCGCGCCTCGGCGGCCGGCACCGAGCGGCCCCTGCGCCGCAGGACCACGGCGGCCAGGACGCCCGCGTAGGCGAGCGCCGCGATCGGGACCAAGACGTCGAACCAGGGGCTCACGATCGCTTGGTCGAACGCGAGGTAGAAGAGCACCACGAAGGCGAGCAGCAACCAGCGCAACAACGTCCGGGGATTCTTCACGACGCTCCTTGATACGGGGATCCTCACGTTAGCGCACGCCATGCGCCAGGTCACACGCACCGCGGTACTGCACCGCGACCGCACCGACTTGGAGTGCGAAATGCGCTCAAGCGGAGCCCCTTCAGCGCATTTCGCACTCCAAGTCGCCGCGCAGCCTCGCCCGCGAGTGCCGTGTGTCGATTCGCCACGCGCGCGAGTGCGTTGTGTCGCCACAAACGCCCAGGCGGCGACACAAGCCACTCGCGGAACGGGTCTGCGGGCACAAGGCACTCGCGAATGCTCGGGCACCGCGGAGTTTGCGTGCCTTGCGTCGTCAAGGCGCCCCGCTTCGCGGCGCAAGGCACGCAAAGTCGCTGAGGGACGCCACCGAAACCTCACACCCCGCACGCCCCCGGACACAGCAAACGGCCCGGCCCCTTCCGAAGAAGGAACCGGGCCGCAGAGCCGAAGAATCAGGCCGCGTAGGAGCCCGTCAGGCGCACCGCGCCGCCGTCGACGCCCTTGGCGCCCTGGACGGTCTCGGGATCGGCCAGGATCTCGTCGGAGAGCTCGGTGACCTCACCGGCCACCCAGGCCTTGGAACCGCGGGCGGCGAGGCGCTCGATCGCGGCGTCGGCCTTGTCGGCCTCCACGATCGCGACCATGCCCACGCCCACGTTCAGCGTGCGCTCCAGGTCAGCCTGCGGCACGTTGCCCAGCTGGGAGACGAGCGAGAAGATCGGGGGCAGCGTCCAGGTGCCGCGGTCCACCGTGGCGGCCAGGCCCGTGGGGAGCACGCGCGCCAGGTTGGCGGCGAAGCCACCGCCCGTGATGTGCGAGAAGCCGTGCAGCGGGGCGATGCCGGCGGCCGGAGCCGTGTTCAGGAAGCGCATGAGGTCGAGGCAGTCGCCCGCGTAGACCTTGGTGGGCTCCAGGAGCTCCTCGCCGAGCGTGCGGCCCAGCTCGGAGACCTCACGGTCAAGGGCCCAGCCGGCGTGGTTGATGACGCGGCGGACCAGGGAGTAGCCGTTGGAGTGCAGGCCGGAGGAGGCCATCGCGACGACGACGTCGCCCGCCTTGACGCGCTCGGGGCCAAGCAGGGCGTCGGCCTCGACCACGCCCGTCGCGGCACCCGCGACGTCGTACTCGTCGGGGCCGAGCAGGCCCGGGTGCTCGGCGGGCTCGCCGCCGACCAGCGCCGTGCCGGCCACCTGGCAGGCGGCGGCGATGCCGGAGACGATCGCGGCGACGCGCTCGGGGATGACCTTGCCCGTGGCGATGTAGTCGGTCATGACGAGCGGCTCGGCGCCGACCACCACGATGTCGTCAACGACCATGCCGACGAGGTCGAAGCCGATGGTGTCGTGCTTGTCCATGGCCTGCGCGATGGCGACCTTGGTGCCCACACCGTCGGTG
>JALAHE010000275.1 GCA_022712075.1 Galactobacter sp. | reverse complement strand
GTCGTCGACGTGGCGATCGTCGGCGGCGGGGCGGCCGGCCTCAACGCCGCCCTGCAGCTGGCCCGTCAGGACCGCCGGGTGTTGGTCCTTGATGCCGGGCGGCCCCGTAACGCCCGGCTGCCCACCTGCACGCCTACCTGGGCCTGGACGGCGCTGCACCCTCCGAGCTGCTCTCCCGCGGCCGCGCCGAGGTGCGCTCTTACGGCGGCGAGATCCGCGAGGCGACGGTGATCTCCGCGCGGGTGGAGGGCGAGGGTGCGGCGCGCCGCTTCACGCTCGGGCTCGAGGACGGCTCGAGCGTCACGGCCCGCGCGATCGTTCTCGCGGCGGGACTCGTCGACGTGCTCCCCGCGGTGCCGGGCCTCGCCGAGCGTTGGGGCCGCGACGCCCTGCATTGCCCGTATTGCCACGGTTGGGAGGTGCGCGGGCAGCGCATCGCGATCCTCGCGAGCCACCCCAACGCCACGCACCAGGCGCTGCTCTTCGCGCGCCTGGGTTCCTCGTCCGCCGTGGTGACGCATGGGGTGGCCCCCTCGGCGCAGGACCGCGCGCTGCTCGAGGCTGCCGGCGTGGAGATCGTGGACGGGCCCGTCGCCTCAGTGCAGGTGCACGACGACGCGCTGACCGGCCTGCTCCTGGCCGACGGTTCTGTGGTGCCGGCCGACGCCGTGGTGGTCCAGACCCGCATGGAGGCGCGCCTGGGCGGCTTGGAGGCCCTGGGCCTCGCGGCCGCCGAGCACCCCTCCGGGATGGGAACGGCCGTCGAGGCCGGCTTCGCGGGGGCCACCTCCGTGCCCGGCGTCTGGGTTGCCGGCAATGCCACGGATCCGGCGGCGCAGCTCGGGGCGGCCGCCGCTGGCGGGGCCATGGCCGGGGCCGGCGTCAACGCCGCCCTGACCATGGAGGACGCCCACGCGGCGCTCGCGGGCTGAGCCAGCGCCGCGGGCGAGGTTGATCCGCGGACGCTGGACGGCAGGGTCGGTTCCGCGACCGCCCGCCTAGACCGGCTGCGCCAGGAGCCGCATCGACTCGGCCTGGAGGGCGCCGAACGCCCCGGCTCCCTCCGGCGAGGCCTCGAGTTCGCCGAGCCGGGCCGAGTTGTCAACGACCATCCGCGCGCGCTCGAAGCGCCGGGCGCCAAAGGCGAGCAGGGCGTCGTCGAGCAGTGCGTGGGAGGCGAGCTCCTCGGCGAGCACGAGGGCGTCCTCGAGGCCAAGCCCGGCCCCCGCCGCGAGGTGCGGTGTGGTCGCGTGGACCGCGTCGCCAATGAGCTGCACCCGCCCGCGGTGCCACGGCAGCGGGACGAGGAGCTGGTCCATGGGGCGGTGCAGCACGAGGGAGTCCGGGCCGATCGAGGCGCGCAGCTCCTGCACGAGCGGATCCGGCAGGGGAGCCAGGAGCGCGTCGAGCCGTGGTGCGAGCTGCGACTCCGGGATGCGTTCGCGACCCGGCGAGGCCTCGTTGACAAAGAGGTAGAGGCGGTCGGCGTCGATGGGATTGACGCCGATCTTGGAGGGGCCGCCCACCCAGATGGTCGTGTTGGCGATGGCCGCTGGGCGGGGCAGGACCGCGCGCCATGCACCCTGCCCCGAGAAGCGCGGCTCCGGGGCGGCGGGGAAGAGCTCGGCGCGCGTGCGCGAATAGACGCCATCCGCGGCGACCACAAAGTCGAATTCCTCCTCGCGCTCGCCGTCCGGGCCGCTCAACGTGGCCAGCACCCGCTCGCCGCGTTCCTCGAGGCGCGTGGGGGAGGTGGCGAAGCGGACCTCGGTCCCGGCCGCGAGCGCCGCCTCCGCGAGCACCTCGCCGAGCAGGGGGCGCATGATCGCGCCGTTGCCGGGGGTGTCCTCGTCCACGAGCCGGGGCGTGGCGAAGCTGGCCAGCGGCGTGCCATCCGGGGCGCGCATGTCCGTTCCGTCCGCCGCGTAGCCGCGCTCGAGGAAGGCTGGCAGGACGCCGAGTCCGTGTAGGGCGCGCAGGGAAGCGCCGCCGATGCTGATGCCGGCACCGTCCATGCGCCACTCGGGTTCGCGCTCCACGAGGGTCACGGCGCGTCCCTCCTGGGCCAGCGCGATCGCCGCCGCGAGGCCGGAGAAGCCCCCGCCGATGATGAGGATCGAGGTCAGCTGCACGGGCATGCGGGGCCTTTCGTGGGGGAGGTGGCCATCCCGAGCCTGCCGTGACGCGCGTCGCTTGCGCTTGATCGAGCGCGCACCGGCGCGAGGACGAGGGCGCGACGGCGCGTGTGCGCGACGCGCGCACCTGGAGTGCTGCCTTGGCGCGCCGAGCCCCGCGGGTCCGCGCCGGTTCCTCCCCGGAAAGTGCCGATTTGCGCCTCGGGGGCGGCGCCGTTGAGCGCCGGTCGGGCAACCCGCGCCGGAACCCGGCCCCGCGCCGTCGTGCACCGGAACACGCCCCTTGGTGAGGTGGCCCACAAGAGGCTATGCTGTTCTCCAAGTTCCATAGACGAACAGCATGTTCTGATATAGAACGCACAAGCATCGCAACGAGGCGAGGAGAGCCCTCATGCAGTTCCACGAAAACGGCTACGTCACCGGCGACCCCAAGGTGAAGGCCGCCGCCGGCATCGGCATCGACCGCCCCGCCGAGCTGCCCGCCGCCATGGACGTGCTCATCGTGGGCGAGGGCCCCGCCGGCATGATCACCGCCGCGCAGCTCTCCCAGTTCCCCGACATCGACGCGCGCCTCGTGGAGCGACGCCCCGAGCAGCTGCTGGTGGGCCAGGCCGACGGCATCCAGGCCCGCTCCGTGGAGACCTTCCAGGCCTTCGGCTTCGCCAACCGCGTCATCGACGAGGGCTACCACATCACCGAGATGTCGTTCTGGAAGCCCTCCACCGAGAACCCCGAGAACATCGTCCGCACGGCCGTGGCCGAGGACGACGCCAACGGCGTCTCCGAGTTCCCGCACCTGATCATCAACCAGGCCCGCGTGATGCAGTACTTCGCCGAGGTCATGCGCAACTCGCCCTCCCGCATGGTGCCCAACTACGGGATCGAGTACCTCTCCCACTCGATCGACGAGTCCCAGGAGCACCCCATCGAGGTGCGCCTGCGCACCGTGGAGACGGGCGAGGAGTTTGCCGTCCGCACGCGCTACCTTGTCGGTGCCGACGGCGCCCGCTCGCAGATCCGCCGCGACATCGGCGCCACGCGCCAGGGCAAGCAGGCGGCACACGCCTGGGGCGTCATCGACTCGCTCTCCGTCACCGACTTCCCCGACTGGCGCGTCAAGTGCGCCATCCAGTCCAACGACGGCGGCTCCATCCTGCACATCCCCCGCGAGGGCGGCCAGCTGACCCGCATGTACGTGGACCTGGGCGAGGTCGCGGAGGACGACAACCACGCCGTCCGTGAGACCCCCATGAGCGAGGTCATCGCCCGCGCCAACGAGATCCTGCACCCCTACACGGTGGACGTGAAGCACATCGCCTGGTCCTCCGTGTACGAGGTGGGCCACCGCGTCACCGACCGCTTCGACGACGTGCCGGCGGATCAGATCGGCACCCGCGAGCCGCGCGTCTTCATCCTCGGCGACGCCTGCCACACGCACTCCGCCAAGGCGGGCCAGGGCATGAACGTCTCCATGCAGGACGGCTTCAACCTCGGTTGGAAGCTGGCCCACGTGCTGCTCGGAGTGGCCCCGCAGCAGCTGCTGCGCTCCTACACGGGCGAGCGCCAGGAGATCGCGCAGAACCTCATCGACTTCGACATGACCTGGTCCTCCATGATGGCCAAGCGTCCCGAGGACTTCGATTCCCCGACCGAGCTCGAGGACTTCTACGTCCGCACCGCCGAGTTCCCGGCCGGCTTCATGACCGAGTACAAGAACTCCCTGGTCTGCGGTACCGCCGATCACCAGGACCTCGCCACGGGCTACCCCGTGGGCAAGCGCTTCAAGTCCTACAAGGTCTCCCGCCGCGCCGAGGGCAACACCGTGGAGCTGGGCCACCTGGCCGAGGCCGACGGTAAGTGGCGCATCTACGTCTTCGCCGACGCCCCGAAGGCCGGCGAGGCCTCCGGTGTGTCCCGCCTCGGCGAGTGGCTCGCCACCGACGCTGCCTCCCCGCTGGTCGGTCAGGACCTCGGCGGGCGCAAGCGCCGCGAGTGGTTCGACGCCAAGGTCATCTACCAGCAGCGCCACCTCGAGTTCGAGCTGCGCGACGCCCCCGAGGCCTTCCGCCCCACCTACGGCGCGTTCGATCTGATGCAGTACGAGAACGTCTTCGGCACCGCCCCCGAGGGCGACATCTTCGAGGCCCGGGGCATCTCCCGCGACGGCGCGATCGTGGTGGTCCGCCCGGATCAGTACGTGGCCCAGGTGCTCCCGCTCTCCGCCACGGACGAGCTGGCCGCCTTCTTCGAGGGAGTCATGCCGCACGCCTGAGGCGCACGGTAGGACCCGCGTTCCCCGCCCCAAAGGGGCGGGGAACACCACAATGCACGACGACGCCGCCGTGGGCGGGACAGGGGAAAATGTCACCATGAGTGCCACGAGTGAAAGCGCCCCCGTCCGCCCGGCGGCGTCCGCCGTGCGGGGCTCCTCCGGGGGGTCTTCCGGCGGATCGGCCGGCTCACAGACCCTCTCGCGCGGGATCCGCGTCATGGAGGTGCTGGCCGAGGCGGCCGGGCCGCTCAGCATCGCCGAGTTGAGCGAGGCGCTGGGGCTGCACCGCTCGATCGTCTATCGCCTCTTGCGCACGCTCGAGGAGCATGGGCTCGTGGTGCGGGACGCCGCGGGCGCCGTGCACCTGGGGCCGGGCCTCGCCGCGCTGGCCCGATCCGTGAGCCGGGACCTGCAATCCGCTGCCCTGCCCGAGCTGACCACGCTGGCCAACGAGCTCGGCATGACGGCCTTCCTGACGGTGCTCGACGACTCCGACGTCACCACCCTGGTGTCGGTCGAGCCGCGCAGCGCGGGGGCCGCCGTGGCCCAGCGCCCCGGCTCCCGGCACGCCTTGGACGTGGGGGCGCCAGGCGCCGCGATCCGCTGGCTGCTGGGCTCCGACGAGCTCGAGCGGCGCGGGCTGCCGCGCCCGGCCCTGGAGGGGGCGGCCGCCGCCCCGTACGCGACCTCCCGGGACCAGGTCATCCCCGGGCTCTCCTCCGTGGCGGTGCCGCTGCACCTGCCCGGGCTCGCGCCGGCCGCGCTGGCCGTGGTGCACGTGTCGCCGCAGGCCGACCCCGGCGGGATCGCCGCCGCCCTGCACCGCGCCGCCGCGGCGGTCCAGGCGAACCTGGCCTGACGCGCCGTCGGGCCGCCGGGCCGCCGGGCTCACGTCCCGCCCGGCCCCGCCCGGTCCTGCCCCTCCCTGTCCGGAGCTTTGAGGCCGGTTCTGCGCTTTGAGGCGCGAAAAACGCGCCTCAATGCACTGACGTCAGGGGCGCAGCGAGGCCGGCGAGGCGCCGTGTTCGCGCTTGAACGCCCGGGAGAAGGCGTCAACATCGAGGTAGCCGCTGGCCCGTGCCGCGGCCGCGACCGGCGAGCCCTCCAACAGCAGCGCCCGCGCGTGGGCGAGGCGTTCGCGGCGCAGGTAGGCGGCGGGGCTGTCGCCGTCGCGCTCGAAGAGCCGCTGCAACCGGCGCAGCGAGACGTTCAGTTCGGCGGCCGCGCGCTCGGGGCCCGTCCTGGGGTCGGCGAGCCCGGCCCGCAGGCCCTGCCGCGCGAGCCGCAGCAGCTCCTCGTCGCCGAACGGCGCCGGCGCGGACGAAGCGCGGAGGGCGCCCACGAGCAGGCCGGACACGGCCTCGGCCAGCGCCTCGACATCGGCGGCGGTGAACTCCTCCCGGCCCGGCACCCCGGCGCCCTCGCCCACCCGAGGCGAGCCCGCGCCGTCGGGCATCGGAATGCCGCCCCCGAAGGGGAGCGTGGAGAGCATCGCGACGAGCGCGCGCAGCGAGGCCGAGGCCGGCAGCGGGCGGGCCGTGAGGTCCGTCAGTTCGCCGGCGCGCAGGCGCAGGGAGCGGCGGGGGAGTTGCAGGACAAGCTGCTCGATGGGTCCGTCGAAGCGCAGCGTGTACGGGGCGGAGGCGTCGTAGACGCTGAGGACGCCGGGGCGGAAGGCCGCGCGCCGCCCGTGCTGGAGCAGGGCGCCGTGGCCGGCGCGCTGCCAGGAGAGCAGGACGTCGTCGCTGGGGTTTTCCGTGAGCGTGCGCCGCGTGCGGCTGACCTCGGAGGCGTCGCTGCGCACCGAGGTGAGGCGCAGGCTCGGCCCGAGGGCGCGCTGGCTCAGGCTCGCGGAGAAGTGACGTGGGGCGGCACCGACCCGGAGCGGGACGAAGGCGCGGCTGACCGCGTCGGCCCACTCGTCAGCGGAGGCGACGTCCAGGCTGAGCGCGGGGGTAGCCCCGCCGGTTGGCCCGACCATGAGCCGACTATAGGCCCGTCCGGCGCGCGGTGCCGGGGCTGTCGCAAACGGCCGGATGCCGGTCGCGGGAGGCCGGACGGTCCGTGTGATCCGGCTCATAGCGTGAAGCTCATTGGACGAAGGGCGCGCGGAGCGCCCCACCCCTGGAGGAGGAACCATGACCGACTACCAGCGCACCGTGCGCGTCGCAGCAGTACAGGCCGAGCCGGCCTGGCTGGACCTGGATGCCGGCATCGAGAAGACCCTGCGGCTCGCCGCCGAGGCCAAGGAGAAGGGTGCCGAGCTGGTTGCCTTCCCAGAGACCTGGCTGCCGGGTTACCCGTGGTTCCTGTGGCTCGGCTCCGTGGCCTGGCAGTCGCAGTTCGTGGTGAGCTACGCCCAGAACTCGGTGGTGTTGGGCGAGGAGCACTGGAACCGCCTGGCCGAGGGCGTGCGGGAGCTGGGACTCACCGTGGTGCTCGGCTACTCCGAGCGCGAGGGCGGCTCGCTCTACATGGGCCAGGCGATCATCTCGCCCGAGGGGCGCACGCTCATGACGCGCCGCAAGCTCAAGCCCACGCACGTGGAGCGCACGCAGTTCGGAGAGGGCGACGGCTCCGACGTGGCCGTGGTGGACACCCCCGTGGGCCGCGTGGGCGCGCTGAACTGCTGGGAGCACCTGCAGCCGCTGACCAAGTACGCCATGTACGCGCAGCAGGAGCAGCTGCACGTCGCCGCCTGGCCGAGCTTCTGCGTGATGCAGGACGGCGCGTATGCCCTGGGTGCCGAGGTCAACGTGAGCGCCTCGCGC
Organism: Galactobacter sp.; assembly: GCA_022712075.1. GTDB lineage: Bacteria > Actinomycetota > Actinomycetes > Actinomycetales > Micrococcaceae > Galactobacter. The sequence continues at coordinate 5,404 of JALAHE010000275.1, read as the reverse complement.
GTCTACGCCGTGGAGGGGCAGTGCTTTGTGCTGGCGCCGTGCGGCGTGATCGGTGACGCCGCGCACGCGGCGTTCGGCGGCGATCCCGAGCGCGACGCCTTGCTGGGCCGCGGCGGCGGGCATGCCCGCGTCTTCGGTCCCGACGGGCGCTCGCTCGCCGAGCCGCTCGCGCCGGAGGAGGAGGGCGTCATCGTGGCCGACATCGACTACGCCGCGATCCTCGCTGCCAAGAACGCCGCCGATCCCGTGGGGCACTACTCCCGCCCCGATGTTTTCACGCTGCAGGTGCGCCGCGAGGGGCGCCTGCCCAAGGTGCTCGAGCTGCCGCTGAGCGGCGAGGCGGCGGCCGGCATCGTGGCCTCCGCTGGCGCGGAGGTCGAGGAAGACCTCTCCGCGCTGTTGGTCGAGGCCGAGTGATCCCCGCGCCGTCGTGCCTTTGACGAGGCACGACGGCGCGGGGCTGGGTTCTCCGGGCGGCCCTTGAATGCGCGCGCCCGGGGGAGGAACCTGGGGGTGCGCCCCGGCGCCGACCTGCCGCCCCGTGTTTGGAGATGCCATGAAGTTGTTGAAGTCCTCGCTCGGTGTTGCCGTGCTGTCCGCGCTGGCCCTCGTGGGTTCCGTGCTCGGGGCGGCTGCGCCCGCCTCGGCGGCGTCGCTGGTCGAGGGGCCGCAGCTCGCCGCGACCGGTTCGAGCGGCATGCTGCTGCTCCTCGGCATTGGCGCGGTGCTGCTGGTGCTCGCCGTGGCGCTCATGGTGGTGAGCAATCGCCGCCGCAAGCGCCAGGACGCCGAGTCCGAGTGATGCCCGTCATGTCAGCGCGTTCCCGGGGAGTGAGCAGGGAACGCGGCGCTGGCGCACAGCGGATTCACCGGGTGGGTTCGTAGAGTCGTAGACACCTTCAAGGGTGCGAGTGATGACGCAGGAAGCCCCGGCCGATACGGCCGGGGCTTCCTTCATGTCTGCTCGAAGAAAAGTTTGCGTGCGTTGCGCCGTGAAGACCCGCGTCCTGACTGTGCAAGGCACGCAAACTTTGCACGGGCGAGGGAAGCCACTCTCGCCATATACCCCTAGGGGGTATATGGTTGGCCGCATGAACGCCCACCACGAACACCACGGAAGCGCTCCCGCAGCGAGCGGCCACCACCCCGAGCCCTCGGCGTCCGCGGAGGATGAGGGGCATTCGGGCCACGGTGCCGCCATGGACCACACCGGCCACGATGAGCACGCGGGCCACGCGGGCCACGCGGGTCACGACGAGCACGGCGGCCACGGCGGCCATGCTGGCCACGTCGCGGTCTTCCGCCGCCTCTTCTGGATCATGCTGATCCTCGCGGTCCCGGTCGTGGCTTTCAGCCCGATGTTCGCGCACATCATCGGCTACGAGCTGCCGATGGTCGGCTGGACCGTGTGGATCGCGCCCGTGCTTGGCACGGTCATGTACGTGTGGGGCGGCCGCCCGTTCCTGACCGGCGCCGTCGACGAGCTCAAGGCCCGCAAGCCAGCCATGATGACGCTCATCGCGCTCGCCATCACGGTCGCGTTCCTCGCCTCGTGGGGCTCCAGCCTTCACCTGCTCCCCATGAGCCTGGAGTTCTGGTGGGAGCTCGCGCTGCTCATCGTCATCATGCTGCTGGGCCACTGGATCGAGATGCGCTCGCTCGCCGCGACCTCCAGCGCGCTCGACTCCCTCGCGGCCCTCCTTCCCGAGGTGGCCGAGCGCGTCGAGGGCGAGGACATCGTCGCGGTGGCCCCCAGCGACCTCCGCGTGGGCGACCTCGTCGTCGTCCGCCCCGGCGCCGCGGTGCCGGCGGACGGCACCATCACCCAGGGCGAGGCCCACCTGGATGAATCGCTCATCACGGGCGAATCCGCGCCGGTCAAGCGCGGCGTGGGGGACAAGGTCGTGGCCGGCACCGTCGCCACCGACTCTGGCCTGCGCGTGCGCGTCACCGCCGCCGGGGAGAACACCGCCCTGGCCGGGATCTCCCGCATGGTCGCCGAGGCGCAGAACACCACCACGCGCGCGCAGCGGCTCGCCGACACCGCGGCCGGCTGGCTCTTCTGGTTCGCCCTCGGCGCTGCGGTCATCACCGCCATCGTCTGGACGGCGCTCGGCCACCCGGACTCCGCGGTGGAACGCACCATCACGGTGCTGGTCGTGGCCTGCCCCCACGCGCTCGGCCTCGCGATCCCCCTCGTCGTCTCCATTGCCACGGGCAAGGCGGCCCGCTCCGGCCTCCTCGTGAAGGACCGGCTGGCCCTCGAGGCCATGCGCACCGTGGACGTCGTGCTTTTCGACAAGACCGGCACCCTCACGGAGGGTGCCCCCGCCGTCACGGCCGCGCTCCCCGTGGGCGGCGTGAGCGAGGACGAGCTGCTCGCCCTCGCCGCCGCCGCCGAGGCCGATAGTGAGCACCCGCTCGCCCGCGCCATCGTGGCCGCCGCCGCCGAACGCGGCGTCGCGGTGCCCGCCGCCACCGACTTCGCGAGCCACCCGGCGGTGGGCGTGCGCGCCCTGGTGGGCGGCGCCGTCGTGCGGGTGGGCGGGCCCGCCCTTCTGGCGGAGGAAGGCGTTCAAGCGCTCGACGTCGCGGCCCAGTGGGGCGCGGAGGGCGCCACCGTGCTCCACGCGACGCGCGACGGCGCGGTGATCGGCGCGCTGCGCCTCGCCGATGCGATCCGCCCCGAGTCGCGGGCTGCAGTGGCCGCGCTGCAGGCCGACGGGGTGGAGGTCGTCATGATCACGGGCGACGCCGAGCCCGTGGCGCGCTACGTGGCGCGCGAGCTCGGCATCGGGCGCGTCTTTGCGGGCGTGCGGCCCGAAGACAAGGCGAGCAAGGTCGCCGAGCTGCGCGCGGAGGGAAAGCGCGTGGCGATGGTGGGCGACGGCGTGAACGACGCCCCGGCGCTCGCCTCGGCCGATGTTGGCATCGCGATGGGCGGCGGCACGGACGTGGCGATCGGCTCTGCCGGCGTGGTCCTCGCCTCGGGTGATCCGCGCGCCGTCGTGGCCCTGCGCACGCTCTCCAGCGCCTCAACGAAGATCATGAAGCAGAACCTGTGGTGGGCAGCCGGCTACAACCTGCTGGCCGTGCCGCTCGCGGCAGGGGTGCTCGCGCCGTGGGGCATCGTGATGCCCATGAGCGTGGGGGCGCTGCTCATGAGCGCGTCCACCGTGGTCGTGGCCCTCAACGCCCAGCGGCTGCGCCGCATGGACCTGAGCCTCGACGCCGTGGGCCGTTAGGCCGCTCGGCGTCTCGTGGGTGAGGCTCGCCTACGCCGTCGGCTCCGCGCGGCGGGCGGCAAGGCGCAGGAGCCGCTCGGCGGCCGCCGGGTCGATGCGGGCTAGCAACAGGGCCGCCACCACGGAGCCCGTGAGCTCCGCTGCGAGCTCGCCGGCGGCTAGCGCATCCAGCTCCGGGCGCGCGGCCCCGACCCCGCGGCCCAGAGCGGAGAGCAGCTCGGCGTGATAGGCGCGGATGCCCGCGGACATCGCCTCGTCGTAAGCCAGGCCGCCGGCCGCCGCGTTGAGGAGGAGGCAGCCGGTGCCGCGCCCGGCGGTGCCGGCCCAGCCGGCCACGCGCTCGAGGTAGGCCGCCAGCGCGCCGGGCGCCACGTCGTCGAGCATCAAGGGAGCAAGCGGCGGTCGGACCACCTCGTCGAGGTAACTGCGCACGGCGGCGTCGAAGAGCCCGCGCTTGGAGCCGAAGGAGTGGTAGAGGCTCGAGCGGTTCAGGCCCGTGGCCGCCTCGAGGTCGGGGACCGAGGTCTCCTCGTAGCCGCGCTCCCAGAAGGTTTCGCGCGCGGCGAGGACGGCGGCGTCCGTGTCGAAGGTGCGGGTGCGGCCCATGACAAGCTCCTCTTCCGTCGATCCACCGACTTGTGTACCGACCGTTTCAGTATATAGTGAAACGGTCGGTTCAATAAACGGAGGTCTCCATGCTCGTCGCCGGGCTCATCCTTGCCGCGCTCGCCGCGGCCCTGCACGTCTACATCTTCTGGATGGAGTCGGTGGCCTGGGAGGGCCCCGCCGCGCGCAAGACCTTCGGGATCGGGAGCGCCGAGGAGGCCAAGGCGACCAAGCCGCTGGCCTTCAACCAGGGCTTCTACAACCTGTTCCTGGCGCTGTTGGCCGCCGGCGGCGTGATCGCCGTGGCGGCCGGCGCCCGGACCGTCGGCCTCACGCTGGTCCTCGCCGGAGCCGGCAGCATGCTCGCCGCCGCGCTGGTCCTGCTGCTCTCCTCGCGCCAGCACCGCGCCGCCGCGATCAAGCAGGGCACCCTCCCGCTGCTCGCCGTCGTGTTCACGGCCCTCGGCGCCGCGCTCGCCTGAGCGCCCCACTCTTCACCCAGCACCACCCCGCGTTTTCTAGGAGTCACCCCATGCGCGTCCTGTCCCACGAGACCTTCGGCGATCCCGCCGCCGTCCTGCGCCCCACCGAGGCCGAAGTCCCCACCCCGGGCGCCGGGGAGGCCCTCGTCCGCCTGGTCCTGAGCCCCATCCACAACCACGACGTCCTCACGGTGAAGGGCGTCTACGGCTTCAAGCCGGAGCTCCCGGCCGGCGCCGGCACCGAGGCGCTCGGCGTGGTCGAGGCCCTCGGCGAGGGCGTGACGGGGCTGGCCGTGGGCCAGCGCGTGGTCATCGGCGGGCGCTTCGGTGCGTGGGCCGAGCTCTTCACGGCGCCCGCCGCCGGCCTCATCCCCGTCCCGGACACCATCGCCGACGAGGCCGCCGCGCAGCTCGTCTCCATGCCGTTCTCCGCGCTCTCGCTCCTTGACACCCTGGGCCTCGAGGCCGGGGACTGGCTCGTGATCGACGGCGCGAACGGCGCCGTGGGCCGCCTCGTCACGCAGTTCGCCCGCGCCCGCGGCGTCAACGCCCTGGGCGTGGTGCGCCGCGAGGCCGGCGTGGCCGAGCTGGCGGCGCAGGGCATCGAGACCGTGGTTTCCACCGAGAACCCGGACTGGCGCGAGCGCGCGCGGCAGATCACGGGCGGCGCCCCCATCAAGGCCGCCGTGGATCAGATCGGCGGCGACATCGCCGGGGATCTCGTGAAGCTCCTGGCGCAGGGCGGCACGCTCGTGGTGTTCGGCGCCATGGCCGGCTACACCATGCCCATCCCGTCTTCCGACGTGATCTTCAAGGAGCTCACGGTGCGCGGCTTCTGGGGTTCCAAGGTCTCCGCCGCGATGCAGCCCGCCCAGAAGGCCGCCCTCATGGGCGAGATCTTCACGCGCGTGGCCGCGGGCCAGGTGACCCTGCCGACCGCCGGCGTCTTCTCTTTCGACGAGCTGCCGGCCGCGCTCGAGCTGCAGGCGACCCCGGGCCGCACGGGCAAGGGGCTCCTGCGCCCCTGATGCCCGCTGTCAACGTCGAGGGGCCCCGCACGGCATGCCGTGC
>JALAHE010000274.1 GCA_022712075.1 Galactobacter sp. | reverse complement strand
GGGGTTGAACGCGAAGGCACCCCGTGGGTGGACCCACGGGGTGCCTTCGGTGCCGGCACGCGGCTCGGGTCAGGCGATGCGCTCCAGCACGATCGACTCGCGCCCCGCGCGGGCGCCGGCCGGGGCGATGACGGCGGCGCCGTCCAAGGCCTCCAGGGCGCGGGCGAAGCGCTCCGGGGTGTCGGTGTGCAGCGTCATGAGCGGTGCGCCGCGGCGCACGGCGTCGCCCGGCTTGGCGTGCAGCTCGATGCCCGCAGCGGCCTGCACCGGGTCCTCCTTGCGGGCGCGCCCGGCGCCGAGGCGCCAGGAGGCCACGCCCACCTTGAGGGCGTCCAGTTCCACGAGCACACCGTCGGCCTGCGCGTAGACGACCTCCTGGTGCGCCGCCACGGGCAGCGCCGCGTCGGGATCGCCGCCCTGGGCCGCGATCATGCGGCGCCACACGTCCATGGCCTTGCCGTTCTTGAGGTTTGCCGCGACGTCGACGCCAGTGATCCCGGCGCCGGCCAACATCTCGGTGGCCAAGGCCACCGTGAGGTCAACAACGTCACCCGGCCCCGCGCCGTCGAGCACCTCAAGGGACTCCCGCACCTCGAGGGCGTTGCCCACCGTGAGGCCAAGGGGCGTGGACATGTCCGTCAGGAGCGCCACGGTGTGGACGCCGGCGTCCGTGCCGAGGTCCACCATGGTGCGGGCGAGCTCGCGGGCCTTCTCCTGGGTCTTCATGAAGGCGCCCGAGCCGACCTTGACGTCCAGGACGAGGGCCGAGGTGCCCTCGGCGATCTTCTTGGACATGATGCTCGTGGCGATGAGCGGGACGCAGTCCACCGTGGAAGTGACGTCGCGCAGGGCGTAGAGCTTCTTGTCGGCCGGCACCAGATTGGCGCCGGCCGCCGCGACGATCGCGCCGACCTCGGAGAGCTGGGTGCGCATCTGCGCGTCGCTCAAATCCGCGCGCCAGCCGGGGATGGCCTCGAGCTTGTCGAGCGTGCCTCCCGTGTGGCCCAGGCCGCGGCCCGAGAGCTGCGGGACGGCGACGCCGAAGGAGGCGACGAGCGGGCCGAGCGGCAGGGTGATCTTGTCCCCCACGCCGCCCGTGCTGTGCTTGTCGGCCGTGGGCAGGGGCGTGCCGTCCGGCGTGGCCAGGCCCTCGTAGGAGAGGGTCTCCCCCGTGGCGATCATGGCCCGCGCCATGCGGGCGATCTCGGGGCGTTCCATGCCGTTCAGGTAGATCGCCATGGCGAGGGCGCTCATCTGTTCCTCGGCCACCACGCCGCGCGTGTAGGCGTCGATGACCCAGTCGATCTGCTCGCCCGTGAGAGCGTGCTTGTCCCGTTTGGCCGCGATGATGTCGACGGCGTCGAAGGCCTCGGTGCTCATATCTCTGCCCTTCCTCAGGCGATGTCCGCCGGGCCAAAGGCGTCCGGCAGCAGCTCGTTCATGGTGATCACGCCGGAGACCCCGAGGGCCTCGAAGCCGGCGCCAGCGTGCTCGGAGAGCAGCTGGCGGCAGCGGCCGCACGGCATGATCGTGGCGCCGTCCCCGTTGACGCACGTAAAGGCGCGCAGCTTGCCGCCGCCCGTCATGGCCAGCTGGCCCACCATGCCGCACTCAGCACACAACGTGACGCCGTAGCCGGCGTTCTCGACGTTGCACCCAACGACGACGCGGCCGTCCTCAGTGAGGGCGGCCGCGCCGACGCGGTAGTGCGAGTACGGGACGTAGGCGTGCTGTGCGGCCTGGGTCGCTGCGGAGGTCAGGGCCTCCCAGTCGATCGTCCCGGTCATGTAACTACTCCTTGACGTAGGGTTCACCGCTGGCTGCCGGCCCGCGGGACTTACCCACGAGGCCGGCGACGGCGAAGATGGTGACGATGTAGGGCAGCATCTCGAGGAACTGGCTCGGCACCGGGGTGCCGACGATCGAGAGGACCACCGCGAGGTTGTCAGCGAAGCCGAACAGGAGCGCCGCGAGGGCGGCCCCGATCGGGTTCCAGCGGCCGAGGATCAGCGCGGCCAGGGCGATGAAGCCTCGACCACCCGACATGTCCTTGGTGAACATCTCCACTGCCTCGAGCGTGAAGTACGCGCCACCGATGCCGGCGATGGCGCCGCCGGCCGTGACGTTCCAGAAGCGCAGGGAATTGACCTTGACGCCCAGGGTGTCTGCTGCCTTGGGGTGCTCGCCCACGGCGCGGGTGCGCAGGCCCCAGCGCGTGTGGCCCAGGGCGTACCAGACGCCGAAGACCGCGATGTAGAGCAGGTAGCCGATGATGGTCTGCTGGAAGAAGATCGGGCCGATGATCGGGATCTCCGAGAGCAGCGGGATCGGCAGCCGATCCAGGCGCGGGGGCTGGTTGAAGGCCTCCGGGTCCGCCGTCATGACCTGGCCGAACAGGAAGCCCGTCAGGCCGGAGACCAGCACGTTGAGCACGACGCCCACGATGATCTGGTTCACGAGGTACTTGATGGCAAAGACGGCAAGCACCATGGAGACCAGCGCGCCGGCGACGGCCGCGGCGATCAGGCCAAGGTAGGCGTTGCCCGTGATGGTGCCGAGGAGCGCCGCGGAGAACGCGCCGCCGAGCAGCTGGCCCTCGATCGCGATGTTGACGACGCCGGAGCGCTCGCCAAGCACGCCGGAGAGCGTGCCGAAGATGAGCGGAATACCGAGCGTCACGGCGCCCTTGAGCAGGCCCGTCAGGGAGATCGACGGGGTGTCGCCGCCCGAGACGGCCCAGGCAAGGAAGCCGAGCACGAACAGGACGCCGAAGACGACAATCGCCCATGTGGGCAGCTTCTCGCCGCGGCGCGCCAGGGCGAAGGAGATGCCGGCGATGGCCAGGAGCAGGAAGCCCACGGCGATGCCCGTGATGCGGCCAGGGAGGACCAGGGCCGGCAGCGCGAAGAAATCACCGTCGGTCGCGAGGCGCAGCGTGGCGGAGCCGTCGGAGCCGAGGGCACCGAAGAACACGAACGCCACGACGGCCAGCAGGCCGAGGACGATGGTGGTCTTGAAGGACGGGCGCGTCCCGACGAGGGACGGGAGCGTGGACGGCGTGGTCGTCGCGGGGGCGCTCACTTGGTGCCTCCTTCGGTGGTGTTGGACTCGGAGGCCGGGGCCTGCGCTGGCTCGTCGAGATCGGCGACGATCGGCTCGGCGTGGCCTGCGGCCTCGAGCGGATCAACCCCCGCCTTCTCGGCGGCCACAACGTTGCTCGCCACGGCGGCCGAGGTGGAGGCCAGCGCGGCCTTCCTGGCTGCCTTGGCTGCCTTGCGGGCCGACGGCGGCGTCTTGATGCCGGCGAGGCGGTTCAGGCCGAACATGGAGCGCACGAGCGGCGGGGCCGCGATGAAGAGCACGATGAGCGACTGCACCACGAGCACGATGTCGATCGGCGTGCCGGTCGAGATCTGCATGTTCGTGGCGCCGGCGCGGAAGGCGCCGAAGAGCAGGCCGGCGAAGAAGGTGCCCCACGGGGTGGAGCGGCCAAGCAGGGCCACCGTGATGGCGTCGAAGCCGATGGAGCCGGCCACGCCGTTGGCGAGCACCTGCTCCGTGCCGGAGATCTGGGCGCTGGCGGCAAAGCCTGCCAGGCCGCCTGCGATCGCCATGGCCAGGAACGTGGCGCGCTTGACGCTCATGCCGGCCGTGCGGGCAGCGGAGGGGTTCTCGCCCACGGCGCGCAGCTGGAAACCGAGCGTCGAGCGGTTCATGAGCCACCACACGGCCAGCACCAGCAGGATCGCGACGATGAAGCCGAGGTGCAGGCGGGTACCCGGAACGATGATCGGGTACGTGGCGCTCTTGTCCACCATCGGCGAGATCGGGTTCGTCTCGCCCGGGCGCAGGAACGCCGGGGTGTTCAGGAACCAATCGAGCAGCTTGATGGCGATGTAGTTGAGCATGATCGTGAGGATCACCTCGTGCGCACCCGTGGCGGCCTTGAGCCAGCCAACGATGCCGCCCCACAGTGCGCCGCCGAGGACGGCGAGCAGGACGACCACGAGCAGGTGCAGCCCCACCGGCAGGTGCCAGGCGAAGCCGGCGTAGGCGCCGAAGATGGCGCCGACGATGAGCTGGCCCTGGGCGCCGATGTTGAACAGGCCGGCGCGGAAGGCCACGGCCACGCCGAGGCCGGCCATGATCAGCGGGGTCGCGTTGGTCAGCGTCTCGGCGAGCGGGGCGAAGCCCGTCTTGGGCGAGAACACCGCGCCCTGGAACAGGGCGCCGTACGCGTCGATGGCGGCGTGCCAGCCGGCCGAGAGCGCGTACTGCGGGGCGGCGAAGAAGTAGCCGGCCGCTTCCTGGAAGTCCTCGTTCGTGAAGGCGATGAGCAGGCCGCCCACCACGAGGGACACCAGGATGGCCAGCACCGACATGAGCCAGCCGCTACCGGCGATCTTCTGGATCAGGCTCGCCTCGCGGTGAACCGTCTGGTCCTGTGACGTCACAGGATCCCTCCTTCCTCGCCGGCGGCAGCAGCATGCTTCGCCGGGGACGTGGCGGCGTTCTCGGCCGCCGCTTGCTCCGCGGTCATGCCGGCCATCATGAGGCCGAGGACGTCGCGGGACGTGGTGGAGGGGACGACGCCGACGACGCGCCCCTGGTACAGGACCGCGATGCGGTCGGCGAGCTGGATGACCTCATCGAGCTCGGTGGAGACGATCATGACCGCGGTGCCCTGGTCGCGCTCGGCGACGATGCGCTTGTGCAGGAACTCGATGGATCCCACGTCCACGCCGCGCGTGGGCTGCGAAGCAACGAAGAGGCGCAGCGGACGCGAGAGCTCGCGCGCCATGACGACCTTCTGCTGGTTGCCGCCGGAGAGGTTGCCTGCCGCCACGGAGGCGGAGGGCGTGCGGATGTCGAATTCCTCGATGCGGTGCTTCGAGTTGGCGGCCATGGCCTTGGGCTTCAGGGAGCCGAAGCGCGAGAACTCGCCCTGGCGGAAGAGGTCGAGGACCAGGTTCTCCTGCACGGAGAACTCGCCGACCAGGCCGTCGTGGTTGCGGTCCTCGGGGACAAAGCCCACGCCGGAGCGCAGCACCTCGCGTGTGGGGCGGCCGAGCAGCTCCTTGCCGTCCAGCGTGATGGAGCCAGTGACGGTGCCGTCCGCGAGGCCCATGATGGCCTCGGACAGCTCGGTCTGGCCGTTGCCCTGCACGCCCGCGATGGCGAGGATCTCGCCGCCGGCGATCGAGAGGTCGATGCCGTCCACGAGGCGCTGCCCGTTGGGGGCGGTCACGACGAGGTTCTCGATGTTCAAGACGGTGGCGCCGGGGGTGGCCTCGGCCTTCTCCACGGAGAGGGAGACATCGCGGCCGACCATGAGCGCGGCCAGCTCGGCCGGCTCGGCGCTCGGATCGGCGTTGCCGACAACGCGGCCGCGGCGGATCACGGTGATGATGTCGGAGACGGCCTTGACCTCGCGCAGCTTGTGGGAGATGAACACGACGGAGGTGCCGTTGGCGGCGAGCTGGCGCATGATCTGCAGCAGCTCGTCCGTCTCCTGAGGCGTCAGCACGGCCGTGGGCTCATCGAGGATGAGGACCTTTGCCTTGCGGACGAGCGCCTTGATGATCTCGACGCGCTGCTGCACGCCGACCGGCAGGTCCTCGACGAGGGCGTCGGGGTCCACGTCGAAGCCGTAGCGATCGGAGATCTCGCGAATGCGGCGGCGGGTCTCCTTGAGGTCGAGGATTCCGCCCTTGGTGTTCTCGGCACCCAGGGCAACGTTCTCTGCCACGGTGAAGACGGGGACCAGCATGAAGTGCTGGTGGACCATGCCGATGCCGGCGGCCATGGCGTCGCCGGGTCCGGAGAACGTCCTGGGCTTGCCGTCCACGAGGATGCGGCCGGCCGTTGGCTGGTACAGGCCGTACAGCACGTTCATCAGCGTGGACTTGCCGGCGCCGTTCTCGCCCAGGAGGGAATGAATCTGTCCCGGCTCCACGGTGATGGAGATGTCTTGGTTCGCGTAGAAGTCCCCGAAGGCCTTGGAGATGCCGTCCAGTTCGAGTTTCACGAGGCTCCCGTCTCGGTGTTGGCGGGCGCTGGGGGCGCCCTGGGACAGGCGGGCCCCCACCCCCCGGGGAGGGGAGGGGGGCCCCCCGGACGGAGGGGGGAGGTGGTGGGCGAGGGCAGGGTCGTACCCGCGGGGGTGGGGGGGGGGAGGGGCG
>JALAHE010000273.1 GCA_022712075.1 Galactobacter sp. | reverse complement strand
CGGCGGCACCGGCCTGGACCACGCCTTCGAGGTGGTGGGCCTGCCCTCCACGACCCAGCAGGCCGTGCGCTCGCTGCGCGTGGGCGGGCGGGCGCACCTGATCGGGCTGCACCGGCCGGGGAACCTGACGGAGCTGGACCTCATGGTGGACGTGATCCAGCCGCAGCGCGGGATCCAGGGCATCTTCATGGGCCAGGCGTGCGTGCCGCGGGATGTGCCCCGCTACGCCGAGCTGGCCCTGGCCGGGCGCCTGGACCTGGGCCGGCTGGTGGGCTCCACGGTGTCGCTGGGCGACGTTCCCTCGGCGCTGGCGGCGCTGCGCTCCGGCGTGGTGGGCCGGACGGTGGTCACGGAGCTCGTGGCGTAGGTGCCTCGCGACGACCACTCCACGTTTTCGGACAAACTCCTCGCTTTCGGCGGGGAGTTTGTCCGTTTTCGCTGCGTCTTTGGCCGCTTGCGCCCTGCGCTCCACAAAAACCGAGCCCTCCTGAACAATCCGTGCACTCGAGGACGCGGATTGTTCAGGAGGGCTCGGTTTTCGGACGGGCTCGGCGGCGGAAGGCGAGAGCCCCCGGCCGCAGCAGCGACCGGGGGCTCCCATGTGCCCGCAGAGCTCAGAACCGCGTGATGACGCCTCGCGCCACGCCGCCGGCCTTGATGCGCTCGTAGCCGGCGTCGATCTCGTCCAGGCCCAGCTCGTGGGAGACCAACTCGGCGAGCTTGAAGCGCCCCTGCAGGTAGAGGTCGGCGAACATCGGGATGTCCACCTTGATGGTGGAGGAGCCCATGGAGACGCCGCGGATGCCCTTCTGCTTGCCCATGAGGTCGCCGAAGGGCGTGACCTCGATGGTGGAGCCGGGCTGGTGCACGCCGATGAGGAAGGCGGTGCCGCCCACGCCCAGCATGGCGATGGCCTGCTCGGTCGTGGCCTTGAGCCCAATCACCTCGAACGCATGAGACACACCCCCGCGCGTCAGTTCGCGCACCGCCGCGACGGTGTCGCCCGTGCCGAGGATCGCGTCGGTCGCGCCAAACTCCTTGGCCATCTCCAGCTTGGCCGGGTCCAAGTCAATGGCGATGATCCGCGAGGCGCCGCCGAGCGCCGCGCCCTGGATGACGTTGAGGCCCACGCCGCCGCAGCCGATCACTGCAACGGTGTCGCCGGGGCGCACACGCGCCGTATTCAACGCCGCGCCGGCTCCGGTCACCACGCCGCAGCCCAGGAGGGCGGCGTGGGCGAAGGGGATCTCGGAGGGCACGGGCACCACGTTGCGGGTGTGGACCAGGACGCGCTCGGCGAAGCCGCCCACGCCCATGAACTGCGTCAGCGGCGCGCCGTCGAGCGTCAAACGAGCCGGCGCGCCCGCAGGGCGGGCCGTTGCGGCGGGGAAGGTGCACTGGAACTGGCGTCCAGTGATGCACGCGGCGCAGACGCCGCAGGAGTGGACGCCGGAGGTCACCACGGTGTCGCCGGGCTTCACGTCCAGCACGCGCTCGCCGGCGGCGAGCACCACGCCGGAGACCTCATGGCCCAGCACTGCCGGCATGGGGAAGCCCACGTTGTTGCGCGCCACGTGTAGATCCGAGTGGCACAGCCCGGACGCGCGCACCTCGATCAGGACCTCCTCGGGCCCGGGGTTGTCCAGCGTGACCTCGGTGACCTCGAACGGCTGACCCACCTCGGTGATGACCGCTGCGCGCATGAAATTCCTCCTCGTCATGGGGTGACGTACGCCACCCAAGAAAATATAATCACGTATGAACTACATTTTCTAGCAAGGACCCGCACTGGGTCGTCAGGAGTCACCATGCAGGCAGCACTCATCACCCGGCTCGACGGCAGCTTCGAGCTCGGCGACGTGGACATCGACACCCCGCGCGGAGCCGAGGCGCTCGTCGAGGTGAAGGCCGCAGGCCTGTGCCACTCCGACTACCTCGTCGCCACGCTGGACCGCGGCCGCGAGCTCCCGCTCGTCGCCGGTCACGAGATGGCCGGCGTCGTCGTGGGCCTCGGCCCCGACGTGACCGACCTGGAGATCGGCGATCACGTCGTCGCCACCGAGATCGACTTCTGCGGCCGCTGCGCCGCCTGCCGCGCAGGCCAGCCCTACCGCTGCCAGAACCCGGCCGCCGTTCGCCGCCCCGATGGCGCCCCCGCCCGTCTCTCCTCCCTCACCGGCACCGTCAACGCGTTTGGCGTGGCCGGCTTCGCCGAGCGCACCCTGCTGCACCAGAACAAGCTCGTCCGCATCCCCAAGGAGGCGCCCTTCGAGAAGGCCGCCGTCCTCGGCTGCGCCGTCTCCACGGGCATGGGCGCGGTCCTCAACACCGCCGCCGTCCGCCCGGGCGAGTCCGTCGCCGTCGTGGGCCTGGGCGGCATCGGACTCAACGCGATCCAGGGCGCCGCCCTGGCCGGGGCGCGCACCATCATCGGTGTCGACCTCCAGCCGTCAAAGCTCGCTCTCGCCACCGAGAAGTTCGGCGCCACGCACGCCTTCAACGCGGCCGACGACGTCGCCACAGCCGTCCGCGAACTCACGGGCGGTGGCGTCGACCACGTCTTCGAGGCGATCGGCCTCGGCGTCACGCAGCGCCAGGCGCTCGAGCTCGCCCGCGTCGGCGGCTCGGTCAACCTCATCGGCATCCCGCAGGGCGCCCCGCTCGAGTTCTCCGTCATGCGCGACCTGCTCATGACCCAGCGCACCCTGCGCGGCGTCTACATGGGCTCGTCCGACCCGCGCCGCGACATCCCGTTCTACGCCGACCTCTACCTCCAGGGACGCCTCAACCTCGACGACCTCGTGGCCTCCACCATCTCGCTCGGCGAGATCGGCGAGGCGTACGCGCGCCAGGAGGGCGGCGCCATCGCGCGCACGGTCGTCGCGCTGTAGTTCACTTCACTGCTCGACGGCGTGGGGGCCCGGGGCCCCCGGGGCCCCCCCCCCCCCCGCGGGGGGGTGGGGGGGGGGGGGGGGGGGTGGAGGGGGGGGGGCCACGAACACCAAGAAAGACCGGGCCCCCCCGGG
>JALAHE010000029.1 GCA_022712075.1 Galactobacter sp. | reverse complement strand
GGGCAGGGCGCGGGGTCCCTGACCCCGCGCCCCGGCGCTCAAGCCTCCGGCGGCTGCGGCGCGAGCGGCAGGCGCACGGAGAAGCGCGTCCGGCCCGGCTCGGATTCAGCGGTGATCTGGCCCCCGTGGGAGTCGACGATCGCCTTGACGATGGACAGGCCGAGGCCCGTGGTGGGCATGGAACCCGAGCGGGCGGCGTCGGCCCGCGCAAAGCGATCGAAGACCTTGTCGAGGAACTCGGGCGCGATGCCCTCGCCGTTGTCGGTGACGGTCAGCAGCGCGTGGCCGTCCGTCGTAGCGCGCACGCCGACGGTGACCGTGGTGCCCTCCGTGGTGTGCTTGCGGGCGTTCGACATGAGGTTCTGCAGCACGCGGATCAGCTGCGGCTCGTCGCCCGTCACCAACACGGGGCGCTCGGCGTCGAACTCGAGCTTCCAGCGGTGATCCTTGGCGGCGACCGTGAAGTCGCGCGAGAGGTCAACGGCCAGGCGCGTGAGGTCAACCGGCTCGGAGGCCGGCGGGCGCCCCTCGTCGAGGCGGGCCAGCAACAGCAGGTTCTCGACGAGTTCGGTCATGCGCCGGGTCTGCTCGCGCACGCGGCCGAGCGAGCGGTCGCCGTCATCGGAGAGCGATTCGGTGGCGCCGATGAGCTCGGAGTATCCCTGGATCGCCGCGAGCGGCGTGCGCAATTCGTGGCTCGCGTCCGCCGCGAAGCGACGCATGCGGGCCTCGGAGCGGGCGCGCACGTCGAGCGCCCCGTCCACGTTGTCGAGGAGCGAGTTGAGCGCCGCGCCCACGTTGCCGACCTCGGTGCCCGGCACGGCGTCCGAGGGCGCCACACGGATCGCCACGTCCACCTCGCCTTTCTCGAGCGGCTGCTGTGCCACGGCCGAGGCCACAGCGGAGACGCGGGCCAGGGGGCGCAGAGCGCGGGAGATCAGGACGGTGCCGAGCGTGCCGATGAGCACGATGCCGCCGAGCGAGACGAGCACCATCGAGAGGTCGAGCGTGCCGAGGGTGCGGCGCACCTCGTCCAGGGGCAGGCCCACGACGAGCACCCCCTGCACCACGCTGCCGTTGCCGAAGGTGAGGGTCACGGGCTGCACGAGCACGCGATAGTCGCCGATCGAGAGCCGGCGATCCACCGTGACGGGGTTCGTGGCGCCGGCGGCGAGCTGGTCGATCAGCTCCGTGTCGGAGGCTCCGAGCGTGATCGAGTCCCCGCCCGGATTCAGGGGATCGGTGTAGCGCGGCGGCACGGAGGTCGTTCCCTGCACGTAGAGCGCGCTCAGCGTGCCGAGCTGCTGCTGACCCGTGGGATCACTGGGGGCACTGGGGGTGAAGTTGCGCTTGATCTGGCCGATGACGCGCTGCGCCGCATTGCTGAGATCGTCGTTGAGCTGGGAGTTCAGGCGCGCGGCCATGGACGCGTGCGTGACGCCGCCGATCACCGCGAAGCCGGCGATGAGCAGGATGAGCAGCATGCCCACGAGCCGGGATCGCAGGGACAGGGGGCGCTGCCGGCGCAGGGTGTCCCAGGCCTTGGCCGGGGCGGAGCTGCGCTCCGCGGTGGCGGCGCCCTCGCCGGTCGCAGCGCGGGAGCTCCGGGTGCCCGACGTCGAGGGGTTGGCCTGGGTTCCGGACGCCGGGGCGTCGGGGCCGTCGGCCGGCTCGGTTGAGGCCGGCGGTGCCACGGGCAGCGGCTCGCCGGGAACGGGGCGAGCGCCGGGGCTCACGCCGAGGCCGGCTTCAGGACGTAGCCGGCGCCGCGCACCGTGTGGATCATGGGCTCGCGGCCCACGTCGATCTTCTTGCGCAGGTAGGAGACGTAGAGCTCCACGATGTTGGCCTGGCCGCCGAAGTCGTAGTTCCACACGGCATCCAGGATCTGCGGCTTGGAGACCACCCGGCGCGCGTTCTCCATGAGGTAGCGCAGCAGATCGAATTCGGTGGCCGTGAGCTGGACGGCATCGCCGGCGCGGGTGACTTCGCGGGAGTCGGTGTTGAGGGTGAGATCGCCGATGACGAGCTCGGCCTCGTCGGCGGTGGCGGCGCCGGAACGCTGCACCAGGCGATGCAGGCGAAGGAGCACCTCCTCGAGGCTGAAGGGTTTGGTGACGTAGTCGTCGCCGCCGGCCGCCAGGCCTTCGATTCGATCGTCAACTGTGTCCTTTGCCGTCAGGAAGAGGGCCGGAACGTCGGGGAGGAAGGCCCGCACGCGGCGCAGCACCTCGGGCCCCTCGATGCCGGGAAGCATCCAGTCGAGGACCAGGACATCGGGCGTGATGGCTCGGGCCTGCCGGACGGCCTCCTGGCCCTCGTGTGCCACGGTCACGTCCCAGCCCAGCATGCGGGTGCCCATGCCGACCAATTCGGCCAGCGAGGGCTCGTCGTCCACGACGAGGGCGCGGATGGGGGAGCCATCCGGGTGTTCGAGGCGGGGCAGTTGCTGCGGGGAGAATCGGGAGGTGCTCATGGATTCACCTTCTCTGTGGGACGTGGGGTCATCCTGTCACGATGCTGTGAGCGGGCTATGTGTCATGCGTTACACGAGGGGTCGCCGGGAGTCAAGACATGGCGGCGTGGATATTCGGTGCACTGCATGAATATGCGCTGAAGGCTGGGAATTCTCTGGATGGAGAAGTTACTCATGGGTTGGTAAGAAGGGCTGTCCGAGCGTTCAGAAAGGCATATCCGGGGCGATATCAAGCCGATCCTTCATAAACCCCGCCAAATGTGGCCTGTGTCACAAACGGCGGCTCATGTCTCATCATGTGAGACAAATGCATAATGCACCCTTGCGTGGACGCTTTATTACGCGCATGATGACACGTGTGAAGCAGCACACGACGCCATCGATCACGGGAGGCCCCGCCCGCGATGGTCGCCGCTGTCGAATGCACACGCCGCGCAGTGAGCGCGGCTGACCCGCCCCATTCGACGCCGCAAGGCACCCTGATCCCCTGAGGTAGCAGCATGAGCACGAACGCCGGATACGTCCACATCTCCGTCCGCAACGCGCAGACCCGAGCGGCTGCCGCTCGCCGTCAGGCCGCTTGGCAGCAGCAGGCCGCAGGGATGGGCGTCACGCCCATATCTCCCGAGGTCACCGCCCGCACGCAGCAGGCCGGCCCGGCCGCCGTGCTGAGCCAGTCTCGCCCCGGTCCGGAGCGCGTGGGGGATACCAAGGCCCGCGGCTTTGTCCTCTATGTGGGCCTGGATGAGGCGGCCGCCGCCGCCGCCGGCACCTCGCTCACGAAGCTCGCCACCCAGGTGCGCGGCTTCCTGCAGACCCTGGCCCCCGAGGCCCAGACGCACGCCGCCGTGGCGCTGGCCGCCGCCGGCGCCCCGGGCGCCGACCTCGAGGTCGTCCGCCAGGCCCTCGGTGACCCCACGGTCTCCCGCGCCCCGCGCACCTTCCAGCGCCAGTCGCAGCACGCGCCGGCCGCCTCGGGCGTGCTGATCGATCTCTCCCGCCGCGAGGTGCAGCTGGACGGCGAGGTCGTGAACCTGACCTACAAGGAGTTCGAGCTCCTGAACTACCTCGTGGAGAACGGCACGCGCACCGTCGGTCGCGAGGAGCTCCTCGAGAACCTGTGGAAGGGTGCCGACGAGATCCCGAACGAGCGCACCATCGACGTTCACATCCGTCGCCTCCGCGCCAAGCTCGGCCGCCTCTCCAACACGGTGCGCACCGTGCGCGGCCAGGGCTACCGCTTCTACGAGCACCCCGAGGTCACCGTCTGGGCCGCCCCGGAGTACTCCATCTGATGCTGTCCGGGGACGCCCCCGGATCTTCACGGGCCCCGCTCGGCTTCACGCCGGGCGGGGCCCGTGGCGTTCGCTGACGGTTTCGTAGACTTGAACCATGCCCAGTCCCGCGCGCCACACGCTCCTGATCCTGCGTCACGCCAAGGCGGAGGCGCCCTGGGGGACGCCGGACCGCGAGCGCGGCCTGACGGAGCGCGGAGGGGCGCAGTCGCGCTGGATCGGGGACCTGCTGGCCCGGCGCGGCGAACTGCTGCCGGACGGCGCGCTGGTCTCCGACGCGCGGCGCACCCGCGCCACCTACGCCTGGGTCGCCTCGCGGCTCGGCGAAGACGCCCCGAGCGCCTACCTGGATGAGCGGCTCTACGACGCCCCGGCCTCGCGCGTGCTGACGAGCATCAACGAGACCCCCGAAACGGTCTCGACGCTCATCGTGGTGGCGCACCAGCCGGCCGTGCAGGAGGTGGTGCTGCGCCTCGCGAGCCCGGATTCCGACGCCGAGGCCATCACCGAGGCGTCCTGGGATTATCCAACGGCGGGCCTTGCAGTGTTTGAGGTGCCGGGGGAGTGGGCCACCCTCGACGGACGCGACGCCAGGCTCCTCGAGTTCCTCGTGCCCCCGCGCGACTAGCTTCGGCCCGTCGGGGCCACCCTCCGGCGGGAGCGTACGGTGGTGCTCGCACCCTCCCACCACCGAACGGAGGATTCCCATGCCCGCCCTCGCCATCTTTGGAGCCGGCCCCGCTTTGGGCCGGTCAACCGCCCTGCGCTTCGCCCACGAAGGCTACGAACTCGCGCTGGTCGGACGCACCGCCAGCACGCTGGAGAACCTTGCCGCCGAGCTGCGCGCTCGGGGCTCCACGGTCAGCACCTACGAGGCAGATCTGGCCGATCCGGCGCAGGCGGTCCTCGCGCTCTCGCACATCACGGTCGCAGTGGGCCTGCCGGACGCCGTGCTCTGGTCCCCCGGCGACGTGCATCGACGGCTGGTCGACGCGGATCGTCTCGACGCAGCGACGCTCCTCGAGTGGCTTCCGTTGCAGCTGCTCTCCCCGCTCGAGGTGGCACACGTGGTGGTGCCGCAGATGGCGGTGCGAGGGAACGGGGCCTTCATCGTCACCCAGAGTATCGGGGCGGTGGAGCCCGTCCCGGAGCTTGCCAGCACCGCCGTGCCGTAAGCGGCCATGCGGCACTACCTGCTGGCTCTCGCCGCGAGGCACGCCGCCCACGGGGTCGCCGTGACGAGCCTCGTGATACCCGAGGTCATCGACGGCAGCGCCGCGGCACGATTGTTCGATGCCGGGGACTTCGAGGGCGTGGCCGAGGAGGTTCTTCCGCGCATCCATCCGGACCGCCTGGCCGAGCGGATCTGGGAGCTGGTCGGGAGCGGAGGGGGAGAGACCGGGTCGGTCTGAGTCTTGGCACACCGCCGCGGACCCGGCCACCGCTGAGTGGCCGAGGGCTCAAACCCAAGCGCCCGACGTCGTGGGCTGAGGTGGGGCGACCGCCTCGCCTGAGCGACGGCAAAGCAAAAGGCCGGTCCGTGAGGACCGGCCTTTTCTTGGTGCGCCCAAAGGGATTCGAACCCCTGACCTTCTGTTCCGTAGACAGACGCTCTATCCAGCTGAGCTATGGGCGCATGATCTTTGCTTCCGCCGTGGCGGTTGCTCGACCTCGATCAACCTTACATGCTCGGTCGCTCGGGGGCCAAATCGGGGGCTCCCCTCGCGCGAGATGACGCGGCGCGAACCACGCTCACCTATACCGGTATATGTGACCTTAGTCACACAAGACTCGCTGAACTTCTGCGTGATTCCGCGGAAGTTGATCCGGAGATGTCTCACCGGCCTCGCTTCCTGTGATCCGGCTCGCATCACCGGTCAGCGGCCGCCCAGGCCCCGGCCCTACGATCGATCCACCGACGAACCCAATGGAGGGATTGTTCAATGACGACGATCGCCGATCGCCAGGTCCAGGAATCCGGGCACAGCGCCCCGACCACGCACGCCAAGCTGGCGCAGTGGGTCGAGGAAGTCGCTGCCCTCACGAAGCCTGACCGCGTCTATTGGGTCGACGGCTCCCAGGAAGAGAACGATCGCCTGACCGCGCAGCTCGTTGAGGCCGGCACGCTGATCAAGCTCAACGAGGAGAAGTTCCCCGGTTCCTTCGCCGCGTTCTCCGACCCGAGCGATGTGGCCCGCGTCGAGGAGCAGACCTTCATCTGCTCCGTCAACGAGCGCGATGCCGGCTTCACCAATAACTGGATGGAGCCGAACGAGATGAAGGCCAAGCTCAACGGCCTCTTCGACGGCGCCATGCGCGGACGCACCATGTACGTCATCCCCTTCGTCATGGGCCACCTCGACGCCGAGGATCCCAAGTTCGGCGTGGAGATCACCGACTCCGAGTACGTCGTCGCCTCCATGCGCATCATGGCCCGCATCGGCACCGACGTGCTGCGCAAGCTGGAGGAGAAGCAGTCCTTCTTCGTGCCGGCCCTGCACTCCGTGGGCGCCCCGCTCGACGCCGGCCAGGCCGACGTGCCGTGGCCGTGCAACCCGGAGAAGTGGATCGTTCACTTCCCCGAGGAGCGCTCCATCGTTTCCTACGGCTCCGGCTACGGCGGAAACGCCCTGCTCGGCAAGAAGTGCTTCGCGCTGCGCATCGCCTCCGTGATGGCTCGCGACGAGGGCTGGCTTGCCGAGCACATGCTGATCCTGAAGCTGACCTCGCCCGAGGGCAAGGACTACCACGTGGCCGCCGCCTTCCCGTCGGCCTGCGGCAAGACCAACCTCGCGCTCCTCGATCCCACGATCGAGGGCTGGAAGGTCGAGACCCTGGGCGATGACATCGCCTGGATGCGCGTGGGCGCCAACGGCGAACTGCGCGCGGTCAACCCCGAGGCTGGCCTGTTCGGCGTGGCCCCCGGCACCGGCTGGTCCACCAACCCCAACGCCATGCGCGCCATCGAGAAGGGCAACTCGGTCTTCACCAACGTCGCCCTGACCGACGACGGCGGCGTGTGGTGGGAGGGCATGACCGACGAGGCCCCGGCACATCTGACCGACTGGCTCGGCAACGACTGGACCCCCGAGTCCGATCGCCCGGCCGCGCACCCGAACTCGCGCTTCTGCACGCCGATCGCCCAGATCGACATGCTTTCCGACGAGTACAACGACCCGCAGGGCGTCAAGATCGACGCGATCCTCTTCGGCGGCCGCCGCAAGACCACCGTGCCGCTCGTGACCCAGGCCCGCTCCTGGACCTCCGGCGTCTTCATGGGCTCCACGCTCTCCTCGGAGACCACCGCCGCCGCCGCCGGCCAGGTGGGCCTCGTGCGCCGCGATCCCATGGCCATGCTGCCCTTCATCGGCTACGACGCCGGCGACTACCTGAACCACTGGGACTCCATCCGCTCGCACCTCGCCGAGGATCAGCTTCCGCAGATCTTCCTGGTGAACTGGTTCCGCCGCACCTCCGAGGGCGGCTTCGCCTGGCCGGGTTTTGGCGAGAACTCGCGCGTGCTCAAGTGGGCCATCGAGCGCCTCGAGGGCAAGGCCGAGGCCGTCGACACCCCCATCGGGTTCGTCCCCGCCGCCGGCTCCCTCGACATCAAGGGCCTGGACCTGAGCGAGGACGAGGTCGCCGAGGCCACGCACGTCGACGTCGACGAGTGGCGCGCCGAGCTGCCGGGCATCGAGGAGTGGTTCGCACGCTTCGGCGATTCGCTGCCGGCCTCCCTGCGCACCGAGCTGGACGAGCTCACCGCGCGCCTGGGTCGCTGATCCGCACCACCTCAAACGCCGTGGGGCCCCTTCTGCACAGCAGTGCGGAAGGGGCCCCACGCGCGCGCGGGCGCCGCGCGTGATAATCTCACGCCGTGTGACAGCTGTCACCAACCTGTCAAAGAGCACGTGATCCGGGGGGACGAACGTGGAAAGCCTCATGACCACCACCAACATTTCGGTGTCGTATGGCCACAAGAAGGTGTTGGATCGCGTCGACCTAGGGGTCGGGCACGGCGAGGTCGTCGGCCTCATCGGGATGAACGGCGCCGGCAAGTCGACGCTCGTGGGCGTGCTCGCCGGGATGATCCAGCCGAGCACGGGCGAACGCCTGCTCGCGGGCGAGCGCTTCGAACCGGATTCGCCCGCCGCGGCGCAGGCGGCCGGGATCGGCCTCATCGTGCAGAACTTCGCGCCGGATCCCACCAAGCGGGTCACCGAGGTGCTCTTCGCCAACACCTTCCGCGCCGGTCAGAGCCACAAGGAGCTGCGCGAGCGCGCCCTTGAGCTGGTCCAGGAGGCCGGCGTCGACCTGGACGTCGACGCGCGCATCGGCGACCTCGACCGCGGCACGCAGGCCCTCGTGGAGGTCACCCGCATGCTCGCGGAGGAGGCCCAGTTCGTCATCATGGATGAGGTGGCGGCCACGCTGGCGGATCACGAGATCGCCGTGCTCCACCACGTCATGCGCGAGCTGGTCCGCCAGGGCCGCGGCGTCCTCTACATCACGCACCGCCTGGACGAGCTGCTCTCCATCGCCGACCGCGTGGTGCTGCTGAACAACGGCAAGATCACCGGCGCCCGCAGCGCCCGCAACACGAACATCCACGATCTGGCCCGCCTCCTCGACGCGGACCACAAGGAGCCAACGCGCCCCGACCCGCTCGCCCCGGTGTCCGGCGCTGCCCCGGCGATCGAGCTCGTCTCCGCGGGCGTCAAGGACGCCTTCGACGATGTGTCATTGCAGTTCTCCCGCGGCCAGATCACGGCGCTGATTGGCGCGCCGCGCTCCGGCGCCCGCGAGGTCGCCGAGGTGCTCGGCGCCCAGCGCATGGTCGACAGCGGCACGGTGCTGCGCGAGGGCTGGCCGCTCGACTTCCTGAAGGGCGCCGACGCCCTCGGCATCGGCTACCTTCCCGACCAGTTCGACGAGGACGAGGGCCGGCTCGTCGACCAGGCGGGCAAGGCAGGCAACCTGCAGGGCGAGATTCGCCGCGCCCGCCGCATGATCGAGCTCGTCAAAGAGCTGCGCATCAGCACCACCGACATCAAGCAGGGCGTCGAGGCGCTCTCCGGCGGCGATCGCCAGAAGTCGGCGCTCGTGCGGCGCATGGAGGCCGGCCACGAGCTCCTCGTGCTGGTGCACCCCACGCGCGGCATCGACGTGGTCTCGCGGGGCACGGTCTTCGAGGTGCTGCGCAGCATGGCCTCGCAGGGCGCCGCCGTGGTTGTGCTGACGGCCGATCTCTCCGAGGTCATGCAGTGGGCGGATCGGGTGGTGGTGATGCGCGAGGGGCGCGTCGTCGTGAACGCCGCCAACCAGGACGTGGACGAGGACTCGCTCGCCGCCCAGATGCTCGGCCACGCCATCTACTCGGGAACGGCCCGCCGCGCCCGCTAAAGACGACCCGAGCGACACCGCGCCCGCGCACCGAAAGGTGCGCGGGCGCCGTCGTGCAGGGGGAATCGAAGGCGTGGAGCGCCGGGCCCTGACACGTCGCATGCACAACAACGGGGCCGCCCCTCCCGCCGCGCGAGCGGCGGGAGGGGCGGCCCCGTTGGGGCAACGCCTGACTCAGATGGAGACGTCGGCGGAGACGCCCTTGAGCTTGTGGCGCGCGAGCGCCAGGTTGGCGTAGTTGCGATCCAGCACGAGGTAGATGAACAGGCCGCTCGTCTCCTTCGTGTTGAGCACGTTGATCAGGTGGTACTGCGAAGACAGCGTGATGAGGATGTCCTCGATGGCGTCCTTGACGCCCAGGTCGCGCATGGTGCGCAGCTTGGCCGAGACAACGTTGGAGTTGCCAGCGGCGGCGACGCCCAGGTCGAAGCCGGGGTTGCCGCCCTGCGCCAGGGCCATACCGCTGGAGACATCGACGATCGCGGCGCCGGTGGCGCCCTCGATGCTCAGCAGGGACTTGATGGCCTCGTCGAGATTGCTCATGGTGGGTGAATCCTTCCTCGGATCGTTGGCCTGGCCCGGTTGGGCTTCGGCCTGCTGCGGGGGACGGTCCGCCTCGCTGCTGGTGGGAGCGTGGGCCGGGGCGTTGACCGCCTCGGCTTCTGGGGGCATGGGGTCCGCTGAGGCGCGCTCGAGCGCGTCATAGAGCGGAGTGGAACCGAAGCTGGCGGGTGCCAGGTTGGGTTCGCGGGGCGCCTGGATGGGCGGGTGCACGACGGCGCGTGGTTGGCTCGGGGTGCCCGTGTAGCCGGGAGCAAAGCTCACCGACGGGCCGCTTGCCTGGGCCTCGCCGGCCGCCGCCGGCTCGCCCGGGGTTCCCGGGGCGTCCGCCGCCGGCGGCGCACTAGGCGCGCCGGCATCCGGCGCGGGCCACGGTTCGTTGGCGCCCGCGACGTGGGCGGCGAAGGACTGGGCCGGGGCGGGCTCGGTGCCCGGCTCGGAGGGCCTCAGCGTTTCCCAGAAGGAGGGCTCGCCGGCGATGGCCGGCGCGCGTCCCTCGGGGCGCGGCAGGGCGTCGATTGCGGGCGGCTGCTGCGGCAGTTCGCCGCTCGTGGGCGCGTCGGTAGGCACCGACGCGGGCGCGACAGGAGTGGGCGCGATGGATTCGGGCGCCTCGGCTGCAACATCGGTTCCCCCCGGTTGCTCGGCCCCACGCCGCCACCATCGCGCCTTGGAAGGCGGATTCACTGATTCCCCAAGAAAGTGAAGAGATGATGATTGTGGGACAGACCCACAGCATCAAGGTACGGCAAAGACGGGCCAGAAGGAACACCGTTGCCAAAAGCCGGAGGGGCCGATCGAGAATTCCTCTCGATCGGCCCCTCCTCGGGGCGCTGCGGCCGTGTTCGACCGGCGCAGGGTCAGTCGTCCCAGATGCCCAGGCCCTCGGGGTTGTCGCCGTCCAGCTGACCCCAGATCGGGCCGGACTCGCCGAGGGAATACGGCTGCACAAGCGCCGCCGTGGGGCCGAGCACGTGCACGGCCTCAACGTGGATTGCGTCGGTCTCGGCCTCGAGCAGCGTGACGTCGGAGACCACGGCCGCGGCGGAGATGTCGCCGCGCTGGGCGCGCAGCGCCTCGATCAGCTCGGCCACGATCACGCCGCCGTCGATCTCGGCGTCCTCGTCATCGCCCGTGGGCTCGACGAGCACCATGCGCAGGGAGGGCTCTCCCTCCTCCGGGGCGTCGTCGTTCTCCGCGATGCGGCGGGCGACGGTGGCCTCGTTCTCGAGGACCACGGCGAAGGGCATGATGCCGCCCACCTGCGCGAGGTTCTCCTGCGCGATGGACAGGGCGGTGCCGAGCACGCCGTCCAGGTCTCGGGCCGCGGCGGCCTCGGCGCTCGGCTGGGTCTCGGGGGTCTCGCTCACGCTGCGCTCCTGACGATGGAGAGGACCAGATCGCGCACGGCGGCCATGGTCTCGGGGGTCTTGGCCTCGCCGTTGTAGCGAAGGAAGGGCTCGGTGTTGGACGGGCGCAGGTTGAACCACCAAGCGCCGTCCGCCGCCGCGACGGTGGTGCCGTCGAGGTGATCGACGACGACCGCCGCGCCGGCCAGGCCCGCGGGGGCCTGCTCGGAGACGGTGCCGGCGCCCGCGGTCACGCCGGGGGCCATGAGCTCGAGCACGCGCGCCACGGCGCCGGCCTTGTCCAGGACCTCGGAGTTGATCTCGCCGGAGGGGGAGTAGGGCTCGTACTCGTCGGCGAGGGCCGAGAGCGCCCCGTCCTGCTCGCCGAGCGCCGCCAGCACGTGCATCGCGGCGAGCATGCCGGTGTCGGCGTTGAAGAAGTCGCGGAAGTAGTAGTGGGCCGAGTGCTCGCCGCCAAACACGCCGCCCTCGGAGGCCATGACCGCCTTGATGAAGGAGTGGCCAACGCGCGTGCGGATGGGGCGGCCGCCCTCACGCAGCACCAGCTCGGGCACGGCGAGCGAGGTGATCAGGTTGTGGATGATCACCGGGGTGTCCTCGCCCGCGGCCTTGGCGCGGGCGATCTCGCGGCGCGCCACGAGGGCCGTGATGGCGCTCGGGGTGACGGCGTTGCCCAGCTCGTCCACGACAAAGCAGCGATCGGCGTCGCCGTCGAAGGCCAGGCCCAGGTCGGCGCCGTGCTCCACGACGGCCTTCTGCAGGTCCACGAGGTTCTCGGGCTCCAGCGGGTTGGCCGGGTGGTTCGGGAAGGTGCCGTCCAGCTCGAAGTACAGCGGGACGATCTCGAGGGGGAGCGCGGGAAGCAAGGCGTCGCCGAGCACGGCGGGCGTGGTCAGGCCGGCCATGCCGTTGCCTGCATCGACGACGACCTTGAGGGGGCGGATGCCCTCGAGGTTGACGAGCTCGCGCAGGTAGGCCGAGTAGTCGGCGAGGACGTCGAGCTCCTGGAGCTCGGCGGGCGCCTCGACGGAGGCCGGGAGGCCCTCGTCCAGGTAGCGCTGGGCCACGTCGCGGATGTCGAAGAGGCCGGTGTCGGAGGACACGGGCACGGCGCCGGCCTTGGCCATCTTGATGCCGTTGTACCCGGCCGGGTTGTGGCTCGCCGTGAAGGTCACGCCGGCGGCGTTGAGGCGTCCGCAGGCGAAGTAGAGCTCGTCCGTGGAGATCAGGCCGAGGAGCTGCGGGGCGGCGCCGCGAGAGGCCGCGCCCTCTGCGAAGGCGCGCGCGAAGGTGGTGGAGGTGGGGCGCATATCGCCGCCGACCAGCACGGTCTGCCCCGCGAGGCCGAGGACGTCCACGAAGGCGGCACCCACGGCACGGACGGAGTCCTCCGTGATGGTTTCGCCAACGATTCCGCGCACATCGTAGGCCTTGAACGAGGCTGAGAGGTCGAGAGTAGTCACGCCCCTAGGGTACGCGGTGCGTGCGTTCCAGCCCTGAGGGCGCAGCGTGACGCGCGTCCCTCACACGGTGAGGCTGTGCACGGCCGGCGCGCGGGCGCCGTCGTGCTGTCGGCTCACGCTGGGATACTGGGGGCGTGAGCGAAACCCAGCCCCCGGTCATCCCCGCCCAGCCCGCCGAGCCGGGCGCGGACTCCGCCCTGCGTCAGGAGGCCACGGCCATCCTGCGGGCCCTCGTTGGCCGGCCGGACGCGGAGTTCCACGCCGGCCAGTTCGAGGCGATCGAGGCGCTCGTGGCCCACGGCCGTCGCGCCCTTGTGGTGCAGCGCACCGGGTGGGGCAAGTCCGCGGTGTACTTCGTTGCCTCGCTCCTGCTGCGCAAGCGTGGCGCCGGGCCCACGCTCATCATCTCGCCGCTCCTTGCCCTGATGCGCGATCAAGTCTCGGCCGCTGAGCGGGCCGGCGTGCGCGCGGAGGCCATCAACTCGGCCAACGCCACGGAGTGGGGCCGCGTGCAGGGCCTCCTGGAGGCCGGGCAGATCGACGTCCTGCTCGTCTCGCCCGAGCGCCTCAACAACCCCTCCTTCCGTGAGACGCAGCTGCCCCGGCTGCTTCAGACCATGGGCCTGCTTGTGGTGGACGAGGCGCACTGCGTCTCCGATTGGGGCCACGATTTCCGACCCGACTATCGCCGCATCCGCGATCTCATCGCGCGCCTGCCCCAGCGGGTGCCGGTCCTGGCGACCACGGCCACGGCCAACGCGCGCGTGGTGACGGACATCGAGGAACAGCTCGCCGTGGGCGGCACCGAGGTCTTCACGCTGCGCGGCCCGCTCGCGCGCGCCTCCCTGCGCCTCGGCGTGTTGCGTTTGCCCTCGCCGCGGGCTCAGCTCGGATGGCTCGTCCAGCACCTCGCCGAGCTTCCTGGCAGCGGCATCATCTATGCGCTGACGGTCTCGGCGGCGGAGGACATCGCCGCGCTCTTGAGCCGCTCCGGCTTCGACGTCCTGGCGTACACGGGGCGCACCGACACCGACGAGCGGATGCGCGCAGAACAGGCCCTGAAGGACAACCAGGTCAAGGCGCTCGTGGCCACGAGCGCGCTCGGGATGGGCTTCGACAAGCCCGACCTGGGTTTCGTGGTGCACGTCGGGGCGCCCGGTTCCCCCGTTGCCTATTACCAGCAGGTGGGCCGCGCCGGCCGCGCCACCGAGAGCGCGGATGTGCTGCTGCTGCCCGGCCCGGAGGACAAGGAGATCTGGCGTTACTTCGCCACGGCCTCCATGCCAGACGAGGCCCGCGCACACGCCGTGCTCTCCGCGCTGGCCGAGGCGGGCGGTGCGCTCTCCGTGCCGGCGCTCGAGGTGCGCGTCAATCTGCGCCGCACGCCGCTGGAGCTGCTCCTGAAGGTGCTGGCCGTGGACGGTGCTGTGGAGCGCGTGGCGGGCGGCTGGCAGTCAACGGGAGTGCCATGGACGTACGACGCCGAGCGCTATGCCCGCGTGGCCAGGGCGCGGCTTGACGAACAGAACGCCATGCTGGAGTTCGAGCGCACCGAGGGCTGCCGCATGGAGTTCCTGGCGCGCCAGCTGGATGACCCCACGGCGAGCCCGTGCGGGCGCTGCGATAACTGCGCCGGTCGATGGTTCCCGGGCTCCGTTGAGGAGGGCGCGCTGCAGGCCGCCACGAAGGGCCTCGACCGGGTCGGCGTGGCCATCGAGCCGCGCAAGCTCTACCCCACAGGGGCTGATCGGCTCGGGGTCCCGGTCAAGGGGAAGATCCCCGAATCCGAGCAGGCGAGTGAGGGGCGAGCGCTGGCCAGGCTCACGGACCTGGGCTGGGGCGGCACCTTGCGCAAGATCTTCGAGGTCGCCAACCAGACGCCGGACGGACCGGTCTCACCGGAGCTGCTGCGCGCCTGCGCCACGGTGCTGGGGCAATGGGGCTGGGCCGAGCGGCCGGTCGGCGTCGTGACGATGCCCTCCCGGCAACGGCCGCAGCTCGTGCACTCGCTCGGCCAGGGGCTCGCCGAGCTCGGCCGGCTGCGTTACCTCGGCTCGCTCGAGTACGCGGGAGAGGGGCCGCGCCTGGGGCCCGGCGGCAACTCCGCCTACCGCTTCGCTGATGTCCGCGGTGCCTTCCGCGTGCCGCAGGAATGGGCGGCCGATCTGGCGCAAGCCCCCGGACCGCTGCTGCTCGTTGACGATCTGTGTGATTCGCGCTGGAGCCTCACCGAGGCGGCGCGCCTGCTGCGTGAGGCGGGCGCCCCCGGCGTGCTGCCCTTCGCGCTCGGCCTCGTTGGCTAGCTGAGACGCCCGGGCGGCGCACAGCGCTCGCCCCTAGACTGGAAGGTATGGACTTCTGGCTGTGGTTGGTACTCGGGCTGGCGGTGGCCGTGGGCGGCGCCGCGATCTGGCTGCGTGGGGTGCGTCGGCGTAACGCCGAGACCTTCTCCGCAGCGCTCACGCCCGAGCGCGCGCAAGCGGCCTCGGCGCGCCTGAGCGAGACGCAGCACCGCGAGGTCTATCGCTTCCTGGCCTCCGATAACGTGCTCGGCGCGGCCCAGGCCATCAAGCTCGCCACGGGCGCCGGCGTGCGCGAGAGCCTGCTGGACGCGCAGGCGCTGCGCAGCTTCCCCCAAGTGTGGGTTTCTCCCGCGGCCAAGGATGCCCCGGAGCCGGCTGCCGCCGACGCGACGGAGCCGGGCGAGCACCGGTCTCTGCCCGCC
>JALAHE010000272.1 GCA_022712075.1 Galactobacter sp. | reverse complement strand
CCTCGCGGGCCCCCCGGCCCACCAGCCCCCTCCCCGGCTGCCCCCCCCCCACAACCCCGGCCCGGCGGGGCCCGGCCGCGCCCCGGCGCTGCCCCCGCCCGCCCGCCGGGCCCGCCCCGCCGCGCACGGCCCCTCCCGGGCCGAGTTTGTCGGCGAGGGCAAGCCGGTCAGGTTGCTGTTCGACCGGGTGTCCACCAAGTCACTCACCGCATCGGTGCAGCTCGCGCCGCGACTCAACACGGCCATCCTCGTCCAATGCACGCAAGAAGCCTCGGTCGAGGTCTCGCTCTTCAGCGCCGACGGGCAAGGCATGCGGAGCGGTGGCACATCCTGCCTCAGGGAGGGAGGGTCGTGGCTGGGAGGTTCGCTCGCCTCGACACGAGCCACTCTGACGATCAAGGCGCCGGACGGCGTGGGATTCCGGGTGTGGGTCTGGCAGTACCGACCCGCCACATAGCGCCGAGTCGCGGCGTCACAACACGCCGTTCACCCACTGTTCTTATTCTGAATCATTCAGAATATGGCAGGATGGGGGCATGACCTCCCACCAGCACTCCCCCGGCGCGGACGCCCTGCGTTCCTCGTGGGAGCACGCCCTGCGCGCTGCGGGCAAGCGGGTCACCAAGCAGCGCCTCGCCGTGCTTGGCGCCGCCCACACGCATCCCCACGGCACGGCGGATGAGCTGCACCGGGCCGCGGCCCAGGAGCTTCCCGAGTTGGCGCTGCCCACCACGCACGGCATCGTCAACGACCTGACGGCGGCCGGCCTGCTGCGCCGGATCGACATCCCCCACTCCCCCTCCCTGTACGAGACAGACCTCGGCGACAACCACCACCACGCCCAGTGCGTGAGGTGCGGCCGCCTCGAGGACGTCGCGTGCGCCGTCGGGCACGCCCCGTGCCTGACCCCCTCAGACAGCCACGGGATGCGCATTCTCGTGGCCGACGTCCTCTACCGCGGGCTGTGCGAACAGTGCGCGGCGGAAGAGACCGAACCCTCCCTAACCCACCGAGAGAAAGAGGAGTCACCTCATGGCTGACAACACCTCCGCTCACGCGACCGGTTCCACGACTCAGGCCGGCATTCCCGCCGTCAGCGACCGCAACTCGCTGTCCGTCGGCGCCGACGGCCCCATCGTTCTGCACGACCACCACCTGGTGGAGACCCTGCAGCACTTCAACCGCATGAACGTCCCCGAGCGTCGCCCGCACGCCAAGGGCGCCGGCGCGTTTGGCGAGTTCGAGACCACCGAGGACGTCTCGAAGTACACGAAGGCCGCGCTGTTCCAGCAGGGCGTCAAGACCGAGACCCTGCTGCGCTTCTCCACGGTGGCCGGCGAGATCGGCTCGCCCGACACGTGGCGCGACGTCCGCGGCTTCGCGCTGAAGTTCTACACGACCGAGGGCAACTTCGACCTCGTCGGCAACAACACCCCGGTGTTCTTCCTGCGCGATCCCATGAAGTTCCCCCACTTCATCCGCTCGCAGAAGCGCCTGCCCGATTCCGGCCTGCGCGACGCCACCATGCAGTGGGACTTCTGGCCGCACAACCCCGAGTCCGCCCACCAGGTCACCTACCTCATGGGTGACCGCGGTCTGCCGAAGACCTGGCGTGAGATGAACGGCTACGGCTCCCACACCTACATGTGGGTCAACGAGGCCGGTGAGAAGTTCTGGGTCAAGTACCACTTCCTCTCCCAGCAGGGCGTGGAGAACATCTCCGGCGCCGAGGCCGACGCCCTCGCCGGCTCGGATGCCGAGCATCACCGCCGCGATCTGTTCGACAACATCAAGGCCGGCAACTTCCCCAAGTGGGATCTGCACGTCCAGGTGATGCCGTACGAGGACGCCAAGTCCTACCGCTTCAACCCCTTCGACCTGACCAAGGTCTGGTCCCTGAAGGATTACCCGCGCATCAAGGTCGGCACGCTGACCCTGAACCGCAACCCGGAGAACTTCTTCGCCGAGATCGAGCAGGCCGCGTTCTCGCCGGCCAACATGGTCCCCGGCATGGGCATGTCCCCGGACAAGATGCTGCTCGGCCGCAACTTCGCCTACGCGGATGCCCAGCGCTACCGCATCGGCACCAACTTCCAGCAGCTGCCGGTCAACAAGCCGAAGTCGCCGGTGCACACCTACTCCTTCGAGGGCAACATGTGGTACGAGAGCACCGGCTCGCGTTCCTACTACGCCCCGAACTCCTTCGGTGACACCTGGTCGGACGAGACCGGCCCGGTGGACAACTCCTGGGAGTCCGACGGCGAGCTCGTGCGTTCGGCTTACACGCTGCACGCCGAGGACGACGATTTCGGTCAGGCCGGCACGCTGGTCCGCGAGGTTTACTCGCAGGAGCAGCGCGATCGCCTTGTCGAGACGGTCTCTGGCGCCCTCGGCGGCGTCATCGAGCCCGTTCTCTCCAACGCCATCCAGTACTGGAAGAACGTTGACGAGACCATCGGCGCCCAGATCGAGGCCAACGTCAAGGGCGCCTGAGCACCCTCGGACCTCACCTTGAGCTGAATGCTCGACGGCGGGCCCCGCACCATTTCGGTGCGGGGCCCGTTCGCGTCGGTACAGTAGAAGCCATGAGCATCCCCTCCCGCGATTCCTTCGAGAACCCGCAAGAGTCCGCCGACTGGGCCCAGCAGCCCGAGGGCGATCGCTCGTGGGCCGTCCCGGATCCTTCCAACGACCCGGCCAATCCGTACGGGCGCTCGGCGCTCTTCGGCGACGCCGCCGCGGATCCGTACGCCGCGCCCGCCGCGCCCTACGCCGCCGCGGATCCGTACGCCTCTCAGACCTTCCCGGTGGCCCCCGGCAATCCGGTGCCCCAGGCCAACCCCTACGCCCAGCCGTTCGCCTCGCCGCAGCAGTACGGGCTGCCCTACGGCCAGCCGATGGCCCAGCAGCCGTACCCCCAGCAGTACGCGCCGTACGGCGCCCCGATGTACCAGGCGCCGCCCGCGCGCGGCCTGAGCATCACGGGCATGGTGCTCGGCATCGCGTCCGTCGGCCTGTTCATGTGGGCCTTCCTGCTGCCGCCGCTCGCCGGCCTGGTCTTCTCGATCATCGGCCTCATCAAGGAGCCCCAGGGCAAGGGCATGGCCATCACGGGCCTGATCCTCAGCGGCGCCGGCCTGCTGTTCTGGCTCCTGCTCATGCTTGGCGGCGGCGTCGCCTTCTGGAACGACTCATCCACGTTCAACGACACGAGCAACGCCTAAAGCACACAAAGCACGACGGCGCCGTTCACACCTTGAGGTGGGAACGGCGCCGTCGTTCTGTGCTCCGGTTTAGAGGCCTGCCGCGCGTTCTGCTGCTTCGACCACGTTGGTCATGAGCAGGGCCACGGTCATGGGGCCCACGCCGCCGGGGTTGGGCGAGAGCCAGCCGGCGACCTCGGCCACGGCCGGGTCCACGTCGCCGTAGACCTTGGGCTTGCCGCCATCGGCCGGGGTCTCGCGGGTCACGCCCACGTCCAGGACCGCGGCGCCGGGCTTGACGTCCTCGGCCTTGATGAGGTGCTTGACGCCCGCGGAGGCCACGATCACGTCGGCCTGGCGCAGGTACTGGCCCGCGTCAACGGTGCCGGTGTGCGTCAGGGTGACGGTCGCGTTGAACTCGCGGCGGGTGAGCAGCAGGCCGATGGAGCGGCCGATGGTCACGCCGCGGCCCACGACCACGACGTGCTTGCCGTTGAGGTCGTAGCCGTTGCGGGTGAGCAGCTCGATGACGCCGCGCGGGGTGCACGGCAGCGGCGAGGTGATCTCCGAGTTCACGTTCAGCACGAGGCGCCCCAGGTTGGTGGGGTGCAGGCCGTCGGCGTCCTTATCGGGATCGATGCGCTCGAGGATCGCGTCGGTGTCAAGGTGCTTGGGCAGCGGCAGCTGCACGATGTACCCGTGGCACGTGGGATCGGCGTTGAGCTCGTCGATGAGGGCCTCGACCTCCTCCTGCGTGGCGCTCGCGGGGAGCTCACGCTGGATGGAGTTCATGCCGATGGCCTCGGACTGCTTGTGCTTCATGCCCACGTACAGCTGGGACGCCGGATCGGCGCCCACCAGGACGGTGGCGATGCCCGGGGTGACGCCGCGCTCCTTCAAGCGGGCGACGCGCTCGGTCAGTTCTTCCTTGATCGCGGCGGACGCCTTGCGCCCGTCGAGGACCTGTGCGGTCACTCGATCACCACTCCTCGAGGCCGGGGTACAGCGGGAAGTCGGCGGCCAGCTTGTCGACACGGGCGCGCAGGGCGGCCACGTCGGCGTTCTCGCCATCCTTGAGGGCGGTCGCGATGATGTCGGCAACCTCGGCGAACTCGGTGTCCCCGAAGCCACGGGTGGCCAGGGCGGGGGTGCCGATGCGCAGGCCGGAGGT
>JALAHE010000271.1 GCA_022712075.1 Galactobacter sp. | reverse complement strand
GCCTGGGCGGCGCCGAGGCGCGGGCGCGTGGACGCCACGGCGCCCACGAGGTCCTCGGCCTGGGCCGTGGCCTGCTGGGCGGCGCGCACCTGCACTGCCGCCTCGGAGTTGCGTCCGGCCTCGGCCGCCGCGAGCGCGCCGGCCGCCGAGGACTCGACGAAGTTGAGGCGCTCCTGGGCCTGCTGGACGTTGTCCTGCACCTGGCGCACCGCCGAATCGGCGTACTCGGCAGCGAGACCGGCCAGGCCGCCGCGGGCCGACTCGAGCCGGCCGCTGAGCGCCGGAAGGGCGGAGCGCAGCTCCTGCGCAAGCGCCGGGGCGGAAGCCTCCAGGCGGCGCAGGTCGTCGAACTCCTGGCTGTGGGCGTTGAGCTCGTCGTTGACGGCGTTGCAGTGCGCGATGATCTGGCTGAGCCACTCGTACTGCTGCTGCGGGGTGTCAGGGATGTCGTCGTCCAGCTGCTGCTGGAGCTTGAAGGACTCGGCGAGCTGGCCCTTGGCCTTGTCCAGGTCCTCGCGGAACGTCGCCACGGCCGAATCACCGTAGGAGGCAAGCGCGAAGTTCATCTCCTGCTCCGACGTGCGGATTGCGTCGTCGGCCTTGATGAGCAGCGGACCCGCCTGCTGGCGCAGGGCGGCGATCTCCTCGGCGCTCGGCACGCGCCCCTGGGGGCCTCCGACCTGGCCCTGGCCGCCGCCACCGGCGAGGGCCTTCTTGCGCCGGGACCTCACGAAGAGGAAGACGCCGAGACCAACGATGACAAGGATGATGAGGGGGGTCATGAGCGAGAAACCCGATCCGGAGGAGTTGGAGGTGGACCCGCCGTAGGCCTTGATGGCGGCCTGGACGGCGCCGGCCCAGTCGTTGCTCTTGAGCTCCGCCTGGACGGCGGAGGTCGCTTCGGCGTTGTAGCGGTAGAGCGAGGACTTGCTATCGGCGGACACGATGAACTTCCGGGTGTCCGTGGCAACGGCAAGGATGACGTGCTTCGAGTTGTTGAAGTTGTTCTTGGTGCCGACGGCGTTGGCCCACTGGGCGGCGTCGGTGGGGTTCGTGAACTCGTCAACGAAGATCACGTGCAGCGCGTTGCCCGTCTTCGACTGGAAGGCGTCGACGTCCTTCTGGAGGTCCGCCTTGTCCGAGCCGAGCACATTGGCTTGGTCGACGATCTGCGAGCCATTCAGGCTGACGGGATCGGTGGCGAACGCGGGCGACGCTGCGCCCAGGCTCAGCCCCACGGCGGCCGCGAGGGCCAGCACGGTGCGTCGAAGTCGGTGTGTGGGCACGTGTCCTCCGTTCGGGACCCGCAACACGGGGGCGTGTTGACGGTGTCCGCCTTGCCATGATCCTAGGAAAGCAGGTGGACAAACGTCCACCACGACATGTTTGCCGAACGCGAAATGTGGGTGAAGGGGCACCGCGACACCCTGGGCGCCGGGGAGGTTGGATAGGCTCAGAGCACGTCAGCACACCAGAGCGCTGTGGGGGAGGGCCCGTTCGGGGCCGCCACGTTCGGGCTGCATCGGAGAGGACATCATGAGCGAGTACCCAGGGCACGACGACGCTGCGGGCCAGGACCCGCGCGACGATCGGCAGGCGCCGGCCTCTCCGGTGGGCAACGAGGCGCCCACCCAGGCCATCGCGCCCGTCACCTCACCGACGCTGCCGCTGCCCGGCCTCCCGCTGGGGCGGGAGGCGAACGCCACGGCACCCGAGGCCGCGCCGGCCTACGGTCTTCCCTCGGCGGCGGCCAGCGCCGCCCAGGGTTACCCCGCGCCGTCGGGCACCCAGCCCTCACACCCGGCGGTCCCCGCCGCGCCCTCCGCGTGGGACGGCGCGGCCCAGCCGGCCGCGCCGGCCTACGCACCCTCCGCCGGGCACCACAATCCCTACGCCGCGTACGCCCAGCAGGCGGCGGCGCCGGCCCAAGGCGGCCCCTACCCAGGCGCCTGGGAGCGCCCGGCCCCCGCCTCCGCCCGTCCCCGCACGACGGGGCGCGGCTGGGGCCCCGCGCTGCTGGCCGGCGCGGCCGCCGGCGCCCTCGTGGGCGGCCTCGTCGGGTGGGGCGCCGCCTCGCTCGGCAAGCCCCAGACCATTTCCTCGGGCGGCGGGGTCGTCATCCAGAATCCCGAGTCAGCCACGAGCGTCACGGCGGCGGCCGCCAAGGCCCTGCCGTCCGTCGTGACCATCTCCGTCACGCGCGGTTCCACGGGCGGCTCCGGGTCAGGCATCGTGCTTGACAACGAGGGGCACATCCTCACGAACCAGCACGTCGCCACCCTCGCCGGGGCCACGGCGCAGGGCACCATCGACGTGATGACCTCCGACGGGCGGGTGCTTCCAGCCAAGCGCGTGGGCCAGGATCCGCTCTACGATCTCGCGGTGCTCAAGGTCGACGGCACGGGGCTGAGCCCCGCCGGTTGGGCCGACCTCGGCAAGCTCAACGTGGGCGACGTCGCCGTGGCCATCGGCGCTCCCATGGGCCTGCCGAATTCCGTCTCGGACGGCGTGGTCTCCAACCTTGACCGCTCCATCCCGGTGTCCTCCTCCGCCGTCGACGAGTCGGAGAGCACCGAGGAGGGCGACGACCGCTTCTCGCTCCCCGACCAGAACGGCTCCTCGTCCACGTCGAAGGGGCAGGTCTCGCTCAACGTCATTCAGACCGACGCCGCCATCAACCACGGCAACTCGGGCGGCGCGCTGGTCAACGCGGCCGGCGAGCTGATCGGCGTCAACGTGGCCATCTACTCGCCCACCGAGCAGGGCGGCAGCATCGGCATCGGCTTTGCCATCCGCGGCGACATCGCCCAGCGTGTGGCGAACGAGCTCATCAAGAACGGCAAGGCGTCCCACGGCAAGCTGGGCGTGTCGATCCGTTCCTCCCAGGTGGACGACAACGGCTCCAACACCGGGTTCACGAACGGCGCCACCGTGGCCGACGTGCCCTCCGATTCAGCCGCCGGGCGCGCGGGCCTGCGCGCGGGCGACGTGATCGTCAAGGTGGGGGAGCGTTCCACCATCGACGCCACCGACGTCACCGCGACGGTCCGTTCCTACGCCGCGGGCACCGAGGTGCCCATTACGGTGCGCCGCGGAAACGGCGAGGAGGTCGTCAAGGTGACGCTGGACGAGGCGAGCTCCTAAAACTGGTCCTGCCCAACGCGGATACCATGGGGTCACCGTGTTTGAGGGCGCCCGTGCCTGCATTGGCGCCGAATTCGACGGAAGTGGAAAGGAAACGATGAGCAAGTCATCGGGAGCACCCCTGAAGGTGCTCGTCCTGGTGAAGTACGTGCCGGACGCCCAGTTCCCGCGGCACTTCGGCCCGGAGCATCGCCTCGTGCGGGAGGAATCGATCCTCTCCGAGCTCGACGAGTACGCGGTGGAGACCGCCCTCGAGATCAGCGAGGCGCACGGGGGAGAGAAGGTCTCCCCGGTCACCGTGCTGACGATCGGACGCCCCGAGGCGTCGGCGGCCGTGAAGAAGGCCCTGCAGATGGGCGCCGCCAACGGCGTGCACGTGAGCGACGAGGCCATCGCCGGCTCCGACGCGCTCGCGACGTCTCGCGTCCTCGAGGCTGCCGTGCGCCGCCTCGCCCCCGACCTTGTGGTCACGGGCATGAGCTCCACCGACGCCGAGACCGGCGTGATCCCGTCGATGCTCGCCGCGCGCCTGGGCTGGCCCCAGGTGACGCTCGCCTCCGGCGAGGTCAGCGTGTCCGAGGATGCAAGCACCCTCAGCGCGCGCCGCGACGAGGACGCGGAGGTGCTGCAGGTCAGGGCCACGCTTCCCGCGGTGCTCTCGGTCACCGACCAGGCCAACGAGCCGCGCTACCCCAATTTCAAGTCCATCCTCGGCGCCCGCAAGAAGCCGGTGCAGACCCTGAGCCTGGCCGAGCTCGGCCTCGACGCCGCCCTCGTGGGTGCGGCGGGCTCCGGCGTGGCAGTGCTCGAAGCTGGCGACGCCCCGGCGCGCGCCGCCGGGCGAGTCATCGTGGACGACGGGCAGGCCGGCGTGGCCCTCGTCGACTTCCTGGCCGAGCGAAACCTCATCTAAGGCGGGCACAGCATGAGCACGATTGTTTACTTCGACGCCCTCGGGGAGACCCCCGGGGCTGCCCAGCGCGAGCTGATCGCCGCCGGCCTTGGCCTCGGCGACGCCACGGTGGTGCTTGGCACCGCCCCGTCCGCCGCGGCGCTGCAGGCCCTCGGGGCCCTCGGCGTGTCGCGGGTGCTTGCCCCCGCCGGCGATGCCTCCGGCTCGCTGGCGCTGGCCCAGGCCGACACCCTGCTGGCGGCGGTGCGCGAGCTGAGCCCGCGCGCCGTGCTCGCCACCGCGACCCCTCGCGAGACCGAGGTGCTCGCGAGGGCCGCAGCGCTCTCCGAGTCGGGCATCATCACGGGCGTGACCGAGCTGAGCGCGGACCTGCGCGCCACGAAGTCCGTGCTTGCAGGTTCCGGGCGCTCGCAGGCCCAGGCGAGTACGCCCACGGTCTTCATCACCCTGAAGTCCGGAGCCGTGGCCCCCGCCGCCGCTCCGGCTCCGGTCGAGGCCCAGCTCTCCACGCTCGACGTGCCGGCCCGGGCCGGCGCCGTCATCACGGCGCGCACCCCGCGCTCCCGCGGCGGGCGCCCCGAGGTGTCAGACGCGAGCGTTGTCGTCTCGGGCGGCCGCGGGACGGACGGCGACTTTGCCGCCGTCGAGGCCCTCGCCGACGCCCTGGGTGCGGCCGTGGGTGCCTCCCGCGTGGCGGCGGATGCCGGTTGGGTTGGCCACGAGCTACAGGTGGGGCAGACAGGCAAGACCGTCTCCCCGCAGCTCTACATCGCCGCGGGCATCTCCGGCGCCGTCCAGCACCTGGCGGGCATGCGCACCTCCGGCACCATCGTTGCCGTCAACACCGACGAGGACGCGCCGATCTTCGAGATCGCCGATCTCGGCATCGTTGGCCGCCTCGAGGACGTGCTGCCCCAGGCCGCCGCTGCGTGAGGCCCTCGCTGCCGCCGACGTCCCGGAGGGTGTCGACACGGTCGTGGCCTTCGGTGCCCACCCTGACGACATCGACTTCGGTGCCTCGGGCACGCTCGCGCGTTGGGCGGAGGCCGGCGTCGCCGTGCACTTCGTGGTCATGACCAAGGGCGACGCCGGCGGCTTCGACCCGGCCGAGCGCGAGGGCATGGAGGAAACCCGCCGGGCTGAGCAGGAGGCCGCGGCGCGCGCCGTGGGCGCGCTCTCGGTGCGCGTCTGGGAAGAGGCCGACGGCCACCTGACGCCGAGCGATCGGCTGCAGCGCGACGTCGTGCGGGTGCTGCGCGAGCTGCGCCCCCAGCTGGTCCTGGCCCCCCACCCGGAGCGGGACTACGAGCGCTATCAGCGCTCGCACCCCGACCACCTGGCCTGCGGCGAGATCGTGGCTCGCGCCGTCTACCCGGCGCTCGAGAACCCCTTCGCCTACCCGGAGCTCCAGGAGGCGGGCCTGCACGCCTACCGACTGCGCCACTTGTGGTTCTATGGGGCCCCAGCGGCCCGCGAGAATCGGTTCGTGGACGTCAGCGAGCAGCTGCCGACCAAGCTCACGGCCCTGCGCCAGCACCTGAGCCAGCATCCGGACATCGCGGCGATGGAGGCCTTCGTGACGCGCCAGCTGCGCGCTCAGGGCGAGCGCGGCGGCCTCGGTGCCGGGGTGGCGGCCGAGGCGTTCCACGCGACGGAGGTCAACACCGCGCAGACGATCGCCGGCTTCTAACGAGGCCGGCTGCACCGGCGGCCCGAAGACGAAGCGGGGAGGGAACCACGTGGTTCCCTCCCCGCTTCGCGTTGCCGGGTAGTTGCCCGGCGAGGCGGCCCTACTGGCCGGAGGCCGCGGTCTCCTCGCCGTCGGTCGCGTCCTCGGCGGCCTGGCCCTGGAGCACAAACTCCGCGAGGTCGTCTGCGCCAGGGGCGGCCTCGCCGCCCGTGGCGACCTCGGTGACGTGCACGGAGACCACGTCCTTGAGCCCCTGGTAGCCGAACCAGGTGTCGCCGGGCTCGCGGCCGAGCAGGCCGGCGATGTCCATGGTCTGGCCCAAGGAGTTCGTGGTGACGGCCACCTGGTACTCCATGTTGTTCTTGGCGGCCGGCAGCCCCTCGAGCTGCACGGCGTAGGCGTCCTTCGATGCCGAGTACACGAGGTTGATGCGCCCCGTGGGGGCCTCGACGCTCATGGTCTTGGCGTCCTTCGCCGAACGCACCTCTTGGGCGAGCGAGGTGTTGGCGCGGTTCGCGGCGGGATCGGAGGTCAGGGACGTGATGCCGACGATCGCCAGCACCAGCACCACGAGGCCGGCGAGGACAAAGAGCCAGCGGGCCGGACCGCGGCGCAGGCGGCTCGTCTCCTCGTCGGCGACGTCGTCGAGCAGGTCGAGACCGTGCAGCTCGTCGGGGCCCTCGGTCGGGGGGAGGATGCTCATCTTGCTTCCTTTTCTCTACGCGCTGTGCGGTGCGGAAGCGCCGGCGAAGTCCAGCTGACGCCAGGCCTCGTACAGGGCGATCGAGGCCGAGTTGGCCAGGTTGAGGGAACGGCGCGAGGGCCGCATGGGCAGGTACACGAGCTCATCGATGCGCGGGTGGGCGCGCTCGGCCTCGTTCAGCCCCGTGGACTCCTTGCCGAAGAGCAGGATGTCGTCCTCGCGGTAGCTGACCTCGGTATGGCCAACGGTGCCGTCCGGCTCGAAGGCCAGGACGCGGCCGGGGCCGAGCGCCTCGAAGCAGGCGTCGAGGGAGGGGTGAACGGTCACGACGGCGAAGTCGTGGTAGTCGAGCCCGGCGCGGCGCAGTTTGGTGTCGGAGAGATCGAAGCCGAGGGGCTCGACCAGATGCAGCTCCGCCCCCGTGACGGCGGCGAGCCGGATGGCGTTGCCGGTATTGCCGGGGATTTCCGGGGTATTGAAGACGATGCGGAACACGCCACCAGTCTAGCGAAGGTCACGGGTTGGTCACGACACCTCAGCGGTGCGTCGCCAAGGCGAGCACGCGGCCGAGGACGCCGAGGTCCACGGCGTCGTGCTGGTTCCCGCCGGCCAGGAAGGTGGTGACCCGCTCGGCCGCGCGGACCAGATTGGCCGGGCCGTCCGGCGCGTGTACCGGGCCCACGCGGTCAACGACGGGGCGGAAGCCGTCCGGGGGCGCCGTGACGAGCACCACGAGGCCCGCGGCCCGGGTCCCGCCCGCCGCGCGTTCAAGGGCACCGGCGGCCCCGGAGACGTTGGGAAGCGTGGCGACCTTGCCGCCGACGCGCAGGCTGCGTCCGTCCCAGGCGTGCGCCGTGTCGGGCGTGGGCATGACATCTACGACGACGGCGCGGCCGCCGGCCAGCAGCACTGCATCGTGGCGCCCGGCGCCGGGCAGGTCGACGCCGAGCACGGCGCGCGTGGCAGGCAACTCGCGGGAGACGAGGCGCAGGAGCTCGCGGACCGCCGCGGTGCGGGCGTCGCGGGTGCGGTCGAGGAGCCCGCGCTTGGGGACGGCGCCGTGCAGCGGCACCGAGGCCGGGGCGGCCGGAGCGGAGGCCGGGCCCTCGCCGATGACGCGCACCGGCTTGGGCGTCCGCTTGGCCCCCGCGGAGGGGCGGG
>JALAHE010000270.1 GCA_022712075.1 Galactobacter sp. | reverse complement strand
CGCAGCCCGTTGGCAAAGAGGGCCCAGCGCAGCGAGATCAGCTGTGCAACCACGAGAGCCCCTCCCCCGTGCCGCGCCCGCCCACGAGGTCGACGAAGCGTTCCTCGAGCGAGAGGCCGCCGCGCACCTGGTCCACCGTGCCCGCCGCGCGCAGCTGGCCGTCGGCGATCACGGCGACGTGCGTGCACATGCGCTGGACGAGGTCCATGACGTGGCTCGAGACGAGCACGGTGCCGCCGTGCTTGACGTAGTCGTTGAGGATGTCGCGGATGTTCGCGGCGGAGACCGGATCCACAGCCTCGAAGGGCTCGTCGAGCACCAGCACGCGCGGGGCGTGGATCATGGCGCAGGCGAGCGAGATCTTCTTGTGCATGCCGGCGGAGTAGTCGACCACGAGCTTGTTGCCGGCGTCCGTCAGGTCCATGACGCGCAGCAGGTCCTCGGTGCGCTGGGCCACCTCATCGGCCGGCATGCCGCGCAAGCGGCCGGCGTAGGTCACGAGCTGGCGCCCCGAGAGACGGTCGAAGAGGCGCACGCCGTCGGCGAGCACGCCGAGCGCCGCCTTGGCCTCGAGCGGGCGCTGCCACACGTCGATGCCGTGCACGGCCGCCGTGCCGGCGTCCGGGCGCAGCAGGCCGGTCAGCATCGAGAGCGTGGTGGTCTTGCCGGCGCCGTTCGGGCCCACGAGGCCGTAGAACGAGCCGGTGGGCACGTCGAGGCCAAAGGGCGCCACGGCCACCTTGGGGCCAAAGTTCTTCATGAGCCCGCGCAGGCTGACCGCGGCGTTCGGGTCGATGGCGGGGAAAGGCGAGGCGGGAGGCGGCGGCAACAGTGGCTGGCTCATGCCTCGATTCAACCGTGTCACCGGCCGGCCTGTCCCGCCGGAGCGCCGGATTCATCCGGGCGGGCGCGGAAGATCATCCAAGCGGATGATCGCCCACGCGGCACGACGACGCACGGCGGCCCGGGGCGGGCCGCCCCCTGAGGGAGCCGGTCCGCCCCGGGCCGGGGTGCTGCAGTGACGTGCTTAGAAGAGGGCGGCGGCCAGGCGGCCGCGCGCGCTCACGACGCGCGGGTCCTGCTGGCCCACCACGCCGAAGAGCTCAACGAGGTGCGAGCGGGCCGCCTCGCGATCCTCGTCGAAGTGCCCGGCGATGAAGCGGACGAGGCGCAGGAAGGCGTCCTCGACGTGACCGCCGACCACGTCGAGGTCGGCGACGTCGAGCTGGGCCTGGACGCTATCGGGCTCGGAGGCCGCGGCGCCGCGCACTGCCTGCGCGTCCATGCCGGAGACACGCTCGAGCAGCCGCGCGCGATGCAGGCCGACGGTCGCGTCGTCGTCGCCCGGGTTCTGCTTCAGCGCCTCCTCGTAGAGCGCCTCGGCCTCGGCGTAGGCGCCCTGCGCCACGAGCTCCTCGGCCGCAGCAAAGCGGGACGGGGGCGACGTGGTGCCCTCCGGGTGGCTGAACGGCGGGACCGTTCCGGCCATGCCCTGCTGGATGGCCACCTGCAGGAGCTCCTGCAGCATGGCCTGGATCTGGGTGCCGTCCACCGGGCCGGCGAAGAGCGGCATGGGGCGCCCGCCCAGCACGGCAAAGACCGTGGGCATCTGCTGGACCTGCAGCGCCTGGGCGATGCGCGGCTGCGTGTCGGGGTCGGCGAAGCCCAGGACCACGCGGCCCTGCTCGGCATCGACGGCGCTCACGAGGGCGGAGCGCAGTTCGTCCCCGCCCGGCACGCGATCGTTGGTGACGGCGATGAGCACCGGCACGCGGCCGCTGAGCTGCACGAGGTCCCGGAAGGTCGCCTCGTCGAGATCGAGGCTCCAGGCGCCGAGCACCGGGCCACCCGCGGCGGGCGCCGCGGGGGCCGCCGCCGCGGCGGATCCGAGATTCGAGAGGTCGACGGCGCCCCTCGCGTCGGCCGGCTGGGCCGGCGCCTGCTGGGCGTGCTCGGACGGGGTGCTCATGCTGGGTGCTGCTCCTTCGGCGCCGCGGGGTCGGCGCGGTCAGTGACTTACTTGAGGGACGCGCTGGCCAGCACGAAGCTGGCGGCCACGAGGCGGATCTTCTCGCCGGACCCGGAGGCCGGAACGTAGAAGACGACGGGCATGCGGTAGGTGACCACGAGGTTCTTCTTGGTCGTCTTGTCCTTGGTGCCCGTGAGCTTCTGGAGCTGATCGGTGAGGCTCACCGTGCCGTTGTCGTCCGGCGCGATCGTGTTCGTCGCCGTCACGTAACCGGACACCAGGCTGCCGCCCTGCGGGGCAGACAGGGCGCGCGTGGCGCTCGGATCGGCCTCGAAGGCCATCTGGTTCTTGGCCCGCTGTTCCTCGGACTCGTTTGCCTTCTGTGCGGCGGTGAGCTGCTCGCGCAGGGCCGTGACGAAGTCGCTCGCCTCGAACTTGTCGTTCCAGCTGCTCTTGGCGTTGCCCACCCAGTCGCTGAAGCCATCAAGCACCTCACTTGGCTTGGCCACGAGGCCAGACGCGTCGTCCGTCTGCGTGGTCACGCCGGTGGAGCCGAGGGCCACGCCCGGGAAGGAGACGCCGGGGACCATCCCGACGGCGGAGATCACCTTGTAGTTACTGCGCGCGTCGAGCTGTTCGAGCGTGAGCACCACGGGGGTGTCTGCAGCGGTGGCCTGCGTGACCACCATGATGGTGCGCGGCCACTGCGTGGTCGTCGTGACGGCGGCCGCCTTGATCGGCTCGGCGACGATGCTCT
The DNA here is from genome assembly GCA_022712075.1 of Galactobacter sp. Classification (GTDB taxonomy): domain Bacteria; phylum Actinomycetota; class Actinomycetes; order Actinomycetales; family Micrococcaceae; genus Galactobacter. Next base: position 8,802 of record JALAHE010000270.1, on the reverse strand, counting down.
GCACCGGCGACGCGGAGAACTTCACGCCCTTGGCGGAGGCGGCGTAGTACTCCTTGCGCACCTCCAGGGCCGCGCCGCTGAAGCGGGCCTGCAGATCCTTGACGTCCTTCGACTTGTCTCCGGCCGTGGCGCCCGCGGCAACGTCCTTGAGGATGCGGTCGAGCTGGGCCTGCAGGATCACCGGCAGCGCGGCGCTCGCCTGCGCGTCGCCGCTCGCGGAGGTGCTCGGGGCCTCGCTCGAGCCGGAGGTCGACGTCGAGGCGTCGCTCGCGGGGGTGCTCTCGTCGGCCATCGCCGGGCCCGCGGGAAGCACGAGGCCCACGGCGGCCACCACTGCGGCGCCGAAGCGCAGGGCGCGGCGGCGCGGCGCGACCTGGGCGCTCACGCGCTCGGAGCGGGCGGGGCGCTCTCCAGCGGCATCGCCGTCGAGCGGCGCGCGGTGGTGTCCCGTGTAGTCCTCCGCGCCGGCGGCGGGGCCGTCGGCGTCGTCGTCGTCCTTGCCCTCGTCGTCCTCGGCCTGATCGGCGTCCGACTGCTCGGCCTCGGGCAGTTCGGCGGACTGCGCGAGCTCGGCCGTCTCGGCGGTGGGGGCCTCCCACGGCTGAAGCACGCGATCCAGGTCGGCATCGGGGTCGGACTCGGACGCGGCGACACCCTGCTGGGCGCCCCACGCGTCCTCGGCGGGAAGCGGCGCCTGGTCGGCGTCGGTGCCGGTCAGGCGCGGGTGAATCATGGTGTCGTCGGCGCCGTGCGGGGCCTCAGCCGCGGCGCGCGCGGCCTGAACGCTCGGGGCGAGGGCGGCCGGATCCTCAGCGCCCTCCGGGATCGCGGCGGCGGCCGCCGCGGCGGGCACGGCGGGGGTCACGACGGGGAGCTGGCCGGTCTCGGCGGCGTAGCGGGCGGCGCGGCGGGGCGAGGTCGCAAGGTCCTTGCGACGGCGCGAGCGGCGGGGTCGCGACATGAGCACGAGGGCTCCGAGGGCCAGCGCCAGGACGCCGCCGATGAGCCAGGGCAGGGCGGTGCGCCACTTGGCGCCCGTCTCCGCGGCGGGGTTGTCCCAGGTCATGGAGATGTCCATGGGGGCGGCGCTCGTGCCGTCCGTCGCGAGCAGCATGGTCCATTCGCCCTGGCTCGGAACGGTCCACGAGGCCTCCCAGTCGCCCTCGTGGCTCTCCTCGGTGATCCACAGATCGGAGCCGGCGGGGTTGGGCGTGGTGCCCACGCCGTTGCGGTGGGTCACCTGGAAGCTGTGGGACTTGCGGTCCACACCCGTCACCACGTTGGCGGCGGCGTCGGCCACCCACGCGTCGACGTCGGCCGCGCGACCCAGGGCCGCCGTGAAGTCGCCCTTGGCGTGCACCGTGACCTTGGCGTCCCCTGCCGTGGCGTCGCGCAGCGACTGCGTCAGAAGGGTGACCGGAGCGTCCTGAGATCCGCCGGAGACGGACGCGGTGAGCGTCTTCTCTGGGGACAGGAAGCTGACCTTGCCCACGCCGACGACAAGCGCCGCGGCGGCGACAAGGAAGAGCAAGACGGAGACGATACGACGCACTGACGATCCTCTGGGATGGGTTCCATGACAGGGCAAGGTGCATGCACCCCGCAGATTCACGGAGCACACGTTGGCACCATCCTAGCCAGGGAGCCTGTGTCGATCCTGGAAACGCGCGGGAAGCCTGCCTACGCTGTCGCCATGACGCGCCCCACAGACGCCCCCACTCCGCCCGAGCCAGTGGACGACGCCGCGGGCTCGCCTTCCGGCGCAGCGGCGGCTGACGCCGCCGCCTCAACCGACGGCGCGGCCCCCGCGAGCGACCCCAAGGGCGCCGCCGCCACCGAGGCGGCGATCGCCGGCGCCGGGACCCTCGGCCCCTGGTCCGCGTCGCGGGCACCCAAGTGGCTCTCCCGCCTCTTCCGCCAGCAACACGAGGGCGAGGACGAGGAGGACCCGGAGGTCCCCGACTCCGTCAAGGAGCTCTTCACCGTCCGCCCCGTCCGCCTCGGCTTCGGCCTGGCCATCGGCGTGGCGCTGGCCCTCATGCTCTGGCTCGCGCTCGCGAGCCTGTCCCAGCTGCTCATGTGGATCGCGGTGGCGCTGTTCATCGCGCTGGGCCTTGACCCGATCGTTCGCTTCTTCGAGCGCCGCAACTGGCCCCGCCCGGCCGGCGTCGCCGTCGTCGTCGTGCTCCTGCTCGGCGCCATCGGCGCCTTCCTGGGAACGCTCATCCCGGCGCTCATCACGCAGATCACCACGCTCGTGCGCAACGCGCCCGCCATCGTGGAGTCGCTCACCAACAACCCCACGATCCAGGCCTGGGACACGCAATTCCACCTCGTGGAGCAGGCGCAGGAGCAGCTCGAGAAGATCCTGAAGGATTCGAGCGCCGTGGGCGGCGTCTTCACTGGCGTCATCGGCGCCGGAAACCTCGTGGGCCAATTCGCCTTCGGCGCGCTCATCGTCCTGGTGCTGGCGATCTACTTCCTCGTGTCCCTGCCGGCCATGAAGCGCTTTGCGTACTCGCTGGCGCCGCGCTCCAAGCGCCGCAGGGCCCGCGAACTCGGCGAGGAGATCACCCGCAGCGTGGGCAACTACGTCATGGGTCAGGCGACCGTGGCGGTGTGTAACGCCATCATCGCGTTCATCCTCATGACGATCTTCAAGGTGCCCTACCCCGCCCTGCTGGCCCTGTGCGTGGCCGTTCTCGCGTTCATCCCGCTGGTGGGCGGCGTCTTCGCTGGGCTCCTCGTGATCGTGGTGGCGCTCTTTAGCGGTGGCTGGCAGGTCGCCCTGTTCTACGCCATCTGCTACTTCGCCTACCTGCAGGTCGAGGCCTACTTCGTCTCGCCCAAGATCATGGCGCGCGCCGTCAAGGTGCCGGGCGCCGTGGCGGTCATCGCCGTCATCGCCGGCGGCACGCTGCTCGGCGTGGCGGGAGCGCTCATGGCGATCCCGATCGCCGCCTCGGTGATGCTGCTCGTGCGCGAGGTGTGGATCAAGCGCCAGGACGCGCGCTAAGCCCTCAGCCCTGGGCCAGCGCCACGGGGCCGCTGACCTCGGTGGGCAACGTGGGGGCCGCGGCCCCGAGCACGGCGTTCACGATCTCCTGATGCACGCGCTGCACGTACTTCTCGCCGACCCACAGGTGCTTGGCGCCCTCCACGGGAATCAGCCGCGCCTGGGGCACCGCCGCGAAGCGCTCCGCCGCCTCAGCGGGGCGCAGGTAGTCGTCAAACTCGGGAACCAGCACGCTCAGGGGCAGGCCAGTGGCGGCCCAGCGGGCCAGGTCTGCGTCGTCCGCGCGGTGGAGGGGCGGGGAGAGCAGCACGGCCCCGCGGATCTGCTCGGCGTTGCTCGGCAGCGAGCCGTACTTGAGCGTCAGCTCGGTGCCGAAGCTCCAGCCCACGAGCCACGGGTTGGGCAGCCCGCGCTCGCGCACGAACTCCAGGGCGGCGGCGACGTCGGCCGCCTCGCCGATGCCCTCCTCGAAGTGCCCCTCCGAGCAGCCCCGCGGCGAGCAGGTGCCCCGCGTGTTAAAGCGCAGGACCGCCACCCCGGCGAGCTCCGGCAGGCGCCAGGCCGCCTTCTTGTACACGTGCGAATCCATGAAGCCGCCGTGGGTGGGCAGCGGGTGCAGCGTCACGAGGGTCGCGATCGGGTCCACGGCGGCAGGGACCGCAAGCTCCCCCACGAGCGTGAGCCCGTCTGACGTGCGTAGCTCGATGTCCTCGCGCTTGGCGGGGAGGATCGTGTTCGAGCGCAGCTGGGTGGGCTCGCGGTGCAGCTTGTAGGCGGGGCGGGGCGTGGGCGCTGGCGTAGTCACAGCGACCATCCTAATTCCGGCGCTCAGGCCCTTCCGGCGTGGTGGTTCCAGCAGCGCTGGTGCCAGTGCCGACGGTCGGCCTCTTGCTGCGCGTCGGAGCGCGCGCCGTCGGCCCGCCAGGCGACCACGTGCGACACGCCGGGGGCGATGCGCTGGGAGCAGCCCGGGCAGATGTAGTCCTTGAGCGCCGCGTAGGACGCGATGACCCGCACGTGCCACGCGCCGTCGGCAAACTCCTGGAGGGTCGACACGCCGTGGTGGCGCCATGACCCGTCCGTGCCCAGGTCCCAGTTGCGATTCTGCACGGGAGCGCCGGTGGAGCGCTGACGTGAAGCGGTGCGGCGGGGGCGGTTGGAGCGCGGCATGCCCCCATTCTCCCCCACTCGAAGCGGCCCGTGGGGCGCGCGCCGCGCACCCCGGCGCGGGCCGGTAGAGTTGCCAGGTGCGTTTGGTGATCGCGAAGTGTTCAGTTGACTATGAGGGGCGCCTGCGCGCGCACCTCCCCTCGGCCAAGCGGCTACTCATGGTGAAGGCGGACGGCTCCGTCCTGATCCACTCCGACGGCGGCTCGTACAAGCCGCTGAACTGGATGAGCCCGCCGGCCACCATGCATTCGACCGCCCCCACCGATGAGGAGCGCGCCGAGGGCATCGTTGAGGTCTGGCGCGTTCAGCACGCCAAGAGCGACGATCACCTGACGATCCGCATCACTGAAAAGATCTCAGACACGGCCCACGAGCTCGGCCTCGACCCCGGGCTCATCAAGGACGGCGTGGAGTCAGATCTCCAGCGACTCCTGGCCGAACAGATCCACCTCATCGGCGAGGGCGCCACGCTCGTGCGCCGCGAGTACATGACCGCCATCGGCCCGGTCGACATCCTGGCCCGAGATGCCTCCTCTCATGCTGTGGCGATCGAGCTCAAGCGCCGCGGCGACATCGACGGCGTGGAGCAGCTCACGCGCTACCTGGAACTCATGAACCGCGATCCGCTCCTCGCGCCAGTGCGCGGCATCTTCGCGGCCCAGCAGATCAAGCCGCAGGCCCGCACGCTCGCCGAGGATCGCGGCATCGAGTGCCTCGTGCTCGACTACGACGCCATGCGCGGCGTCGACGACGCCGAATCGCGCCTGTTCTGATGTCGCGGTCGATGCCGGACGCCCCGGCGCCGATCGTCCTCGCCGACGAAGAGGGCCACGCCCTGCACCTCTGGATCGAGGGCTACGAGTTCCCCGAGGTCAGGGATGCGCAGAACCCCGACTCGCAGTGGCTGCAGATCGGGGTGCGCCTGAGCGGGCCCGAGCTCGAGGCCCGCTTCGCCGAGCCGTGCCTGCGCCTGGCCGAGGCCGCCTCGCTCGGCGCGTGGCTTGCCTCGCTCTCCCAGACGGCGCCCGGGGCCCTGCCCGAGCCGCCCCTGACCTTCCTCGACTTCGCCGAACCGCTCCTGGCCTTCGGCCTGCGCGGCGCGGAGGAGGACGGTCTGCGCCTGGCGATCGTGCTCCCCCAGAGCGACGACGAGCCCCGCGTTCCCGAGGCGTGGCCGGATGTCTTCGAGGTGCTGGCCGATCGCGAGGAGCTCGCCGAGATGTCCGCCGAGTGGCTCGCCGCCCTCGACGCCCTCGACCCGCGCCGCTAGGCGCCGCTCCGCCCTCGCCCGATTCCTAGGGTGAGCCGGGCGTCTCACGCCACCACCCGCCGTCGGGCAGGTGGATGCCTTCCACCGGATACCCGGACGCAACGAGGGCCCCGTTCCTTCCCTTGCGGGAAAGGAACGGGGCCCTCGTCGACACCAAGTGGGTCAGCCGCTTGAGGCCGATCCAGCGTGATCTACGGTGCCTGCCGCCAGGTTCCGACGCCGGCCACGGGGCCGGCCTCGATCCAGGCCGACAGGCCGGTGTACGCGCCGTAGCTCATGCCGAGCTGCAGCGGGCCCTGGGGAGAATCAAGCTCCACCAGGATCGCGTCCGAGGCAAGCCTCGGGCGCTCGGCGTCCGTGGGCTGGCGCCAACCCTTCAGTTCAAGGCCCGTCCGCTCGAAGCGGTAGGCGGCAACCGGGGTCAGGGACAGCCAGCGCAGGAACTCCAGCGAATGATCCGCATAGCGGCAAACTCCGGAGCTGAAGCGTCCCTCCCCCACGCGGAGGGAGGCGTCGAACGTGCCCAGGGTGCGTCGCAGTTGAGAGCGACGCACCCCGAGCAACACGAGCACGATCAGCGCGAGGCCGAGAAGCCCCAGCACGCACCAGATGATCACACCGAACTCGTTCAAGATCAGGTGACTATCGCGCCCTAGGCCGTGGCGTCGACGACGGCGTCGTCGGCCACGATGGTGACGCGGTTGTTCTCCACGGAGAAGAAACCACCATCGGCCTTGATGTGGACGCGGGGGCCCTCCAGGGGCTCCACCTCCACGCGGCCGGCGGCCAGCAGGGCGATCACGGGCGTGTGACCCGGCAGCACGCCGATGTCACCGTTGACCGTGAAGGCATTCACGCGGCGCGCCGCCCCGGACCACACAGCGTGGTCCGCGGCGACGACCTCGACGTCCAGCTGCGCCATGATCAGGCCGTGGCCTTCTGGATCTCGGCCCACTGGCGCTCGACGTCGTCCAGGCCACCCACGTTGAAGAAGGCCTGCTCGGCGATGTGGTCGAGCTCGCCATCGGCGATCGCCTTGAAGCCCTCGATGGTGTCCTTGATGGAAACCGTGGAGCCCTCGACGCCCGTGAACTGCTTGGCCGTGTAGGTGTTCTGCGAGAGGAACTGCTGGATGCGGCGGGCGCGAGCCACGACGATCTTGTCCTCTTCGGAGAGCTCATCGACACCGAGGATGGCGATGATGTCCTGCAGCTCCTTGTTCTTCTGGAGGATCTGCTTGACGCGGACGGCCGTGTCGTAGTGATCCTGACCCACGTACTGCGGGTCCAGAATGCGGGAGGTGGAGGTCAGCGGGTCCACGGCCGGGTACAGGCCACGCGAAGCGATCTCACGCGAGAGCTCGGTGGTCGCATCCAGGTGCGCGAACGTCGTGGCCGGGGCCGGGTCGGTGTAGTCATCGGCCGGCACGTAGATGGCCTGCATCGACGTAATCGAGTGACCCTTCGTCGAGGTGATGCGCTCCTGCAGGAGGCCCATCTCGTCGGCCAGGTTCGGCTGGTAACCCACGGCGGAGGGCATGCGGCCCAGCAGCGTGGAGACCTCGGAACCGGCCTGCGTGAAGCGGAAGATGTTGTCGATGAAGAGCAGCACGTCCTGGTTCTGCACATCGCGGAAGTACTCCGCCATGGTCAGGCCGGTCAGGGCCACGCGCAGGCGCGTTCCCGGCGGCTCGTCCATCTGGCCGAACACGAGGGCCGTGTCCTTCAGAACACCCGCCTCTTCCATTTCAACCCAGAGGTCGTTGCCCTCACGGGTACGCTCGCCGACACCGGCGAACACGGAGGTACCACCGAAGTTGCGAGCAACACGGGTGATCATCTCCTGGATGAGCACGGTCTTGCCCACGCCGGCGCCGCCGATCAGGCCGATCTTGCCGCCCTTGATGTACGGGGTCAGCAGGTCGATGACCTTGATGCCGGTCTCCAGCATCTCCGTCGAGCCCTCGAGCTCGGAGAAGTGCGGGGGCTTGCGGTGGATGGGCCAACGCTCAGACGCGGTGATCTGATCGTTGGGGACGTCCAGGGACTCGCCCAGGACGTTGAAGATGTGACCCTTCACGCCGTCGCCAACGGGGACGGAGATGGGGGCACCCAGGTCCTGCACGGTGGCGCCGCGGACCAGGCCGTCGGTCGTCTGCAGGGAGATGGCACGAACGAGGTTGTCACCCAGGTGCTGGGAGGTCTCGAAGGTGATCGTACGGGTGACACCGGCGAGGGTGACCTCCGTGGACAGGGCGTTGTAGATGGCCGGGATCGCGTCCGCCGGGAACTCGACGTCGACGACCGGGCCGATGACGCGGGCGATGCGGCCGGTGGCACCCGGCACAGCGGTCGTCCCCGCTTCGGTAACTTGAGCAGTCATCTCTCTCACTTCACTTGGTGTGGGCTGCGTAGTCTTCGTTGGATCGTGTCAGGCGCTGAGCGAATCAGCGCCGGCGACGATCTCGGTGAGCTCCTGCGTGATCTCGGCCTGGCGGGCGTTGTTGCGCAGTCGCGTGTACTTCTTGATGAGTTCGGTGGCGTTGTCGCCGGCCGTCTTCATCGCACGCTGACGCGCGGCCAGCTCCGAAGCCGCTGCCTGCAGCAGGGCAGCGAACACGCGCGAGTCGATGTAGCGCGGCAGCAGGGCGTCAAGCACCTGCTCCGGCTCCGGCTCGTACTCGTAGAGCGGAAGGATGTCGGCGGTGTTCTCCGTGACCTTCTCCTCGACGACCTCCAGCGGCAGCAGGCGGACGACGGTGGGCTCCTGCACAACCATCGACTTGAACTGCGTGTAGACGAGGTGAATCTCGTCGACGCCGCCGGCGGTGGTGTCGGTGTTGAAGGCCTCGAGAACGGCGGCGCCGATCTCCTTGGCGGTCTCAAACAGCGGCTCGTCAGTGTGACCGGTCCACACGCGCTTGTATTCGCGCCCGCGGAACTCGAAGTACGCCTCGGCCTTGCGGCCGTAGAGGTACACGTCGACCTGCTTGCCCTCCGCCGCGAGCTTCGTGAGAAGCTCCTCGGCCTCCTTGAGCACGCTCGAGGAGTACGAGCCGGCCAGGCCGCGGTCCGACGTGCATATCACGACGGCGCTGCGGGTGCTGGTCTCCGGCTCACGGGTGAGCGGGTGGTCAACCTCGGACTGAGAAGCGACGGCCGAGACGGCGCGGGTGATCGCCTTCGCGTACGGCAGCGAGGCGGCCACGCGGGCGCGCGCCTTGCCGATACGCGAGGTAGCAATCAGCTCCATCGCCTTGAAGATCTTCTGCATCGACGACGTCGAGCTGATCTTCTGGCGGTAAACCCGAATCTGGGCTCCCATGGATGTCCTTTCCTCCCCCGGT
>JALAHE010000269.1 GCA_022712075.1 Galactobacter sp. | reverse complement strand
GGGCGCCCCGGCCGGGCGGGGCGCCCCGGGCCGGGAGTGCCCGCCGGCGCCGCCTCGCGACCCGCGCCCGCCTCACCCCCGCCGCCGCTCCCGGGGGCGGTGCCGTTCTCTCCGGCCCCGTCACCCGGGTGCCCCTCGGCACCCGCGTCCGCCGCGTCGTCGGGCACCTGGGTTCCGAGCGGGCCGTCGGCCCGCGCGGAGGCGACCACGAGTTCCTCGGTGAAGAGGCTCTCGGAGGAGACGAGCGCCCCGACGGGGCCGCGATCCACCGTGAGCGCGAGATCGAGGCGCCCCTCGGAGAGCGCCTGCGCGAGGGCGTGGGAGCCAGCCTCCATGACCTCGAGCGCCACGCCGGGGTGGGCGGCACGGAAGGAGGAGAGCACCTCCGCGAGCACCGAGACGCACAGCGTGGGCGGGGCCCCGAGGCGAACGCGGCCGCGGCTCAGCCCGGCGAGCTCGTTCATCTCGGCCTGGGCCGCCTCGGCGTCGGCGAGCATGCGGCGCGCGATGGGCAGGAGCACCTCGCCGGCATGTGTGAGGGTGGCGCCGTTGCGACCGCGGTCGAAGAGGTCCTGGCCCAGGTCCGCCTCGAGCCCCGCGATCTGCCGGCTCAGCGAGGGCTGGGCCATGAACAGTTCCTCGGCGGCCTTGGTGAAGTGCCCCACGCGGGCCACGGCTTCGAAGGCCCGCAGATGCTCTAGCTTCATGTTCATAGCATAACGCTATTGAAGCCAGTCGCACTATTCATTGGACGCATTGACAGCACGCTTCCTACCATTAAAGCCATGAGCACCACCCAGCGCGCAGAGCGCCAGATCACCACCTCCGTCCTCGTCATCGGCACCGGCGGCGCCGGCCTGCGGGCCTCCATCGAGCTCGCCGAGCGGGGCGTGCAGGTGCTGGCCGTGGGCAAGCGTCGCAAGCACGACGCTCACACGACCCTCGCCGCCGGCGGCATCAACGCCGCCCTCGCCACGATGGACCCCGAGGACTCCTGGCAGCAACACGCCGCCGACACCCTCCGCGAGTCCTACTTCCTCGCCGACCCCGAGATCGTCGAGACCGTCACCAAGAACGCGGCCCGCGGCATCGAGGACCTCGAGCGCTGGGGCATGCCGTTCGCCCGCGAGGAGGCCGGGCGCATCAGCCAGCGCTTCTTCGGCGCCCACACCTACCGCCGCACGGCCTACGCCGGCGACTACACGGGCCTCGAGATCCAGCGCACCCTGCTGCGGCGGGCCCACGAGCTGGACGTGCCGATCATCGACACGGTCTACATCACGCGCATCCTCGTCTCCGCCGGCGTGGTGTTCGGCGCCTACGGCTTCGACGTCGTGGACGGAACTCCCGTGGTGATCCACGCCGACGCCGTCATCATCGCCGCGGGCGGCCACAACCGCATCTGGCGCTACACGAGCTCGCGCCGCGACGAGAACACCGGCGACTCCTTCCGCCTCGCCGCGCTGGCCGGCGGCAAGATCCGCGACGCCGAGCTGGTGCAGTTCCACCCCTCCGGCATCCTGGAGCCCACCGAGGTGGCCGGCACCCTCGTCTCCGAGGCGGCCCGCGGCGAGGGCGGCATCCTCACGAACGCGCTCGGTGAGCGCTTCATGGACAAGTACGACCCGGAGCGCATGGAGCTTTCAACGCGCGATCGCGTGGCGCTTGCCAACTACACCGAGATCGCCGAGGGCCGCGGCACAGAGAAGGGCGGCGTCTACCTCGACGTGAGCCACCTCCCGCGCGAGACCATCATGGAGAAGCTCCCGCGCCTCTACCGCACCATGATCGACCTGCAGATGCTGGACATCACCGCAACCCCCATGGAGGTGGCCCCCACGGCGCACTACTCCATGGGCGGCGTGTGGGTGGCGCCCGAGGATCACGGCACGGGAGTGGACGGCCTGTACGCGATCGGCGAGGCCTCCTCCGGCCTGCACGGCGCCAACCGCCTGGGCGGCAACTCGCTCATCGAGCTGCTCGTCTACGGGCGCCTGACCGGCGAGAGCGCCGCGGCGTACACGCGCAGCCTCACGAGCATCCACCGAGACCCGGCCGCCGTGGCCGAGGCCCGCGCGGAGATGGAGGCCCTCCTGGCGCCGGAGTCGGCGGACGGCGCCGAGAGCGCCCGCGTGCTCCAGCGCGCCATCCGCGACCTCATGACGGAGCACGCCGGCGTGGTCCGCACCGAGGAGGGGCTCAGCGCGGGGCTGGCCAAGCTCGCCGGGCTCGAGGAGCGCGCCGCCCGGGTCACGGCCCACCCCGACATCGCCGGCTTCGACGACCTGGCCCACGCCTTCGACCTCAAGGGCTCCCTGCTCGCCGCCCGGGCCACGCTCGAGTGCGCCCTGGAGCGCCGCGAGACGCGCGGCTGCCACAACCGCGCCGACTTCCCCGAGCAGAGCGAGGCCCTGCGGGGCAACTTCCTCTGGTCCCCCACCGAGGGCGTGAGCTTCGAGCCGCTGCCCGCCGCCCCGGAGGAGTGGCGGTCGCTGGCCGAGGCGCACCTCGACGACTCCCCCGCGGGCAAGCTCGTCGAGTGAGCCCGGCGGAACGTGTCACCATTGCCAGGCATCGGGAAGGTGGCGCCCAGCTCCCGCCAAGGGTGACTCCTTAGAGTTGGTATCACCTTCAAGGGTGCGAGTGATGACATGGAGCCCCGATCGGACAGTCCCCCTGCCGATCGGGGCTTCGCTCGTTAACGGTCCAGTGCCGCGCGCACCCGCCGAAGGACCGGCGGCGCCGCCGGCTACTCCCAGCCCACCAGCAGATCGTTCACGAGGGCGTCGATGTCCACGTCAGGCTGCAACGCCTGGCGCAGCAGGATCCCGTGCATGCACAGCAAGGTTGCGTCCGCCGCGCGCAGCGAGAGTTCCTCGGCGGAGACGCCCTCCCAACGCCCCGCGCCGGCCCGCTCGGCGGCCCACGGCTCCAGGAAGCGCCGCACCATGGCCTTGGCGCCGTTGAGGTTGCCGCCGACCACCTCCAGCAGCTCGGGGTTCGTCGCCGCCTCGGCAAAGATGCCAACGAGCACCTGGGCGAACTCCCCCGGCAGGATCTCGTGGACCATGCGTCGCAGCACCTGCTGCGGGGACGGAGGCACCGCCCCCTCGTGCATCGTCGCGAGGAAGGCCTCGCCGCGCACCTCCATCATTTCCCGCGCCGCGAAGCGCATGAGCTGGGCCTTCGAGTCGAAGTGGGAGTAGATGGACCCGGCCGACAGCCCGGCCTCCGCGATGATGTCGGCCATCGACGTCGCGGCGATGCCCTTGCGCGCAAACGCCCTCAGCGCGGCGAACGCGATCCGCTCCCGCCGCTCCCGCCTGGCCTCTTCACTCAGCTTCGGCACTCAGTCCCCCTATCGTCTCGACCACATCGGTCCCAAACAGAATAGTCGTTCTGCTAGGCTCGGCACCAAACAGAACGAACATTCCTTTTGGGAGACATCATGACCACCGCACCACGCACCCCGTGGGCCAAGGCGATCGGCCTGGGCCTCGGCGCCTCCATCGCCGTCCTCCTCATCGTCCTGGCCTTCCTCTGGCCCTCGAAGACCTCGACCGCGCACCACCTGCCGGTGTCCATCGCCGGCCCCGAGCAGGCCGTCACCGCCATGACCGAGCAGCTCAAGCAGAAGGCTCCCGACCTCCTTGACCTGAAGCCCGCCGCCGACCGCGCCGAGGCCGAGCGCCAGATCAAGGAGCGCGAGAGCTACGGCGCCATCGTCCTCTCCGCGACCGCCGCCCCCGAGGTCCTCACCGCCCCCGCCGCCGGCGCAGCCGGCACCCAGGTCCTCACGCAGCTCGCCGCCACCCTGCAGGCCGGCCTCACGGCCCAGGCCCAGGCGGCCGGCGCCCAGGCACCCACGGTGACCGTGACCGCCGTCGTGCCCCTGTCCGCCGACGACCCCAACGGCACCGGCCTGACCGCGGCCGCCTTCCCGCTCGCCCTCGGTGGTGTGATGGGCGGCGTCATGGTCTCCCTGCTCATCCGCGGCACGTGGCAGCGCTTCGCCGCCGCCGCGACCTTCGCCGCCGCCGCCGGCGGGCTCATGGTGTGGGTCATGCAGGCGTGGTTCGGCTACCTGCAGGGCAACGCGTGGCTCAACTTCCTGGCGATCGGCCTGACCGTCCTCGCCACGGCGACGTTCATGATCGGCTGCGTCAAGCTCCTCGGCCGCCCGGGCATGGCCCTCGGCCCCGTCGTCACGGTGCTCCTCGGCAACCCGCTCTCCGGCTCCGCCGCCCCGTGGCAGTTCCTGCCCGAGCCGTGGGGCGCCATCGGCCAGTACCTCGTGCCCGGCGCAGGCAACACGCTCCTGCGCAGCCTGAGCTACTTCCCCGACGCCGCCACGGCCCAGCAGTGGCTGACCCTCGCCGCGTGGGTCGTCTTCGGCGCGATCCTGGCGATCATCGGCCACGCCGTGCACTCGCGCCGGGTTCCGGCCCATGCCCTGCCCGACGGCGCGAAGGAGGCTTCCAGCCTCACCGCGCCCGAGGGCGCGGCCGCCTAGGCGCACACACGCGACGCCCCGAGCGCTTCGGGGCACGCTCGGGGGCTTCCGGGTGCAACGGCCGTGGCGCGCCGGGGCACAGGCGAGCCGTGCGCCGTGAGGCGAGCACGCGCCGTCGGGCCCCGGCAAGCAGGCTCAGAAGAAAGAGACCGGCCCCCGGCCGAGCTGGGGGAGCTCGGGCCGAGGGCCGGTTTCTTGGGGGAACGCCCCGTCACATCTTAGGGGGAATCAGTGACGGCGCTGCACGCGTCCACGGGCCATCAGCACGCCGCCCAGAAGGGCAAGGAGCGCTGCCGCCAGGGCGACGAGGGGGACTGTCGCCGGCACGCCGGTGTTCGCAAGATCGTTCTCCGCCCGGGCGGAGGAGTGCGTGGAATCGTCCGTGGCCGCGCCGGCGTCGCCGTCGGTGGACTGGGACGAGCTGGCCCCGCCGACCTCGATGCTCTCGTCGGTGGCACTGGAGCTAGTGGGCTCCTCGCTGCCGTCGGTCGCGGTCTCGCTCGTGGGCGACACCGTGCCGGAGGGCTCGGGGGCGGTGGTGGTGGACGTCGACGGCTCAGCGGTG
>JALAHE010000268.1 GCA_022712075.1 Galactobacter sp. | reverse complement strand
TCATCCATGTCCTGGGAACTTACCCTCAACGTCATCGTGCCATACTTGTCCGACCTTCCCAGCTTCGCCGCCGCCCACGACCTTGGCCACGGCTCCTCCCCCGAGCCCAACGCGTCCATCTGGCCGCACGTCGAGGAGAGGATCGTTGACCTCATCGAGGCCAAGAACTCCACGATCGTCTTTGCCAACTCCCGCCGCCTCGCCGAGCGCCTCACGGGCCGCCTCAACGAGATCCACGCCGCGCGCCTCGGCCTCACCGAGCAGGGGCCGGCCTTCACGGTAGGCGGCATCGGCTCCTCGAGCCGCGAGATCCTCCAGCCAGCCGCGTTCGGCCAAGCGATCGCCGCCGACGGCGACGAGGGCGCGCCCGTCCAGCTTTCCGAGGTGCTCGACGCCGCGTGGCCGGGCGGGGTGCCCGCCGCCGCCCCTGGCGGGGCGCTCCTGCCCGACGCCGCGTGGCAGGGTGCCGGGGACGGCACCCCGGGTGCCCCGGGGCACCCGGGCCTGCATGCGCCGTCGGGCATGGAAGCGAACTGGGGCGTGCCCGCGAACCGGGCCCCCGCCCAGGTCATGGCCCAGGCCGGGCAGACCGCCGGCGCGCCCGAGCTGCTCGCCCGTGCGCACCACGGCTCGGTCTCCAAGGAACGCCGCGCGCAGATCGAGGACGACCTGAAGTCGGGCCGGCTGCGCTGCGTCGTCGCGACGAGCTCCCTGGAGCTCGGCATCGACATGGGCCTCGTGGACCTCGTGATCCAGGTCGAGGCCCCCGGCTCCGTGTCCTCCGGCCTGCAGCGCGTGGGCCGCGCCGGCCACCAGGTGGGCGCGCCGTCCACCGGCGTGTTCTTCCCCAAGCACCGCGGCGACCTCGTTTCGAGCGCCATCACGGTGGAACGCATGCTCGCCGGGCGCATCGAGTCCATGGCCGTCCCCGCGAATCCGCTGGACATCCTGGCCCAGCAGACCGTCGCGGCCTGTGCCCTGGGGCCCATCGACGTGGAGGAATGGTTCGAGCTGGTGCGCGGCAGCGCGCCGTTCGCCTCGCTCCCCCGCAGCGCCTTCGAGGCCACGCTTGACCTGCTGGCCGGCAAGTACCCCTCCGACGAGTTCGCCGAGCTGCGCCCGCGCCTGATCTGGGACCGCGACGCCGGAACCATCGAGGGACGGCCGGGCGCCCAGCGCTTGGCGGTGACCTCGGGCGGCACGATCCCCGACCGCGGCCTGTTCGGCGTGTACCTGGCCGGCTCCGAGGACGCCGGCACGGGCAACCGCCGCGTGGGCGAGTTGGACGAGGAGATGGTCTACGAGTCCCGCGTGGGCGATGTGTTTGCGCTCGGCGCCACGAGCTGGAAGATCGAGGACATCACGCACGACCGCGTGCTCGTCACGCCGGCGTTCGGCCAGCCAGGCAAGCTGCCGTTCTGGCACGGCGACGGGCTGGGCCGCCCGGCCGAGCTCGGCGCGGCGCAGGGCGCGTTCCAGCGCGAGCTCGCCGGCGCCGAGGACGGCCCGGCCCGCGAGCGGCTGGCCGCGATGGGCCTCGACGAATGGGCGCAGGACAATCTGCTGGCCTACCTGCGCGAGCAGGTCGAGGCCACCGCAACCGTCCCGAGCGACACCACTCTGGTGCTCGAGCGCTTCCAGGACGAGCTGGGCGATTGGCGCGTCATCCTGCATTCCCCCTACGGCATGAAGGTTCACGCGCCGTGGGCCCTCGCCGTGGGGGCCCGCCTGCACGAGCGCTACGGCCTGGACGGCTCGGCCATGGCGGCGGACGACGGCATCGTGCTGCGCGTGCCGCTCATGGACGACGAGCCGCCGGGTGCCGAGCTCTTCCTCTTCGACCCGGACGAGCTGCAGGAGGCCGTGACCGCCGAGGTGGGCGGCTCGGCGCTCTTTGCAGCGCGCTTCCGCGAGTGCGCCGCCCGCGCCCTCCTGCTCCCCCGCCGCGATCCGGGCAAGCGCACGCCCTTGTGGCAGCAGCGCCAGCGCGCCTCGCAGCTGCTGGAGGTTGCCGCCAAGTACCCGCAGTTCCCGATCATCCTGGAGACGGTGCGCGAGTGCCTCCAGGACGTCTACGACCTGCCGGCGCTCAACACGCTCGCGACCGCCCTGCAATCGCGCAAGATCCGCGTGGTCGAGGTGCAGACTCAGGCGCCGAGCCCCTTCGCCCAGTCGCTCCTCTTCGGCTACGTGGCCCAGTTCCTCTACGAGGGCGACTCGCCGCTCGCCGAGCGCCGCGCCGCCGCGCTCTCCCTCGACCCCTCGCTCCTGGCCGATCTGCTGGGCCGTGAGGAGCTACGCGAGCTGCTGGACGCCGACGTCATGCTCGCCGTGGAGGCCGAGGCCCAGCGTCTGGCCCCGCAGCGCCGCCTGCGCGGGCTCGAGGGCGCCGCTGACTTGCTGCGCCTGCTCGGCCCGCTCTCCGCCGCCGAGCTGGCGGCGCGCCTGCGGGACCCTGCAGCGACGGATGACGCCGAGGATGCGCCCCATGCGAGCGCGGAGCAGGCCGAGGCTTGGGCGCAGGAGCTCGTCGCGAGCCGCCGCGCCCTCGCCGTGCACCTCAACGGCCGCGCCGTGTACGCCGCGATCGAGGACGCCTCCCGCCTGCGCGACGCCCTCGGCGTGGCCCTGCCCATGGGCGTCCCGCTCGCCTTCGTCGAGCCCGTTCCGGACCCGCTCGGCGACCTCGTGGGCCGCTACGCCCGCACCCACGGCCCGTTCACCGCGAGCGAGGCCGCCGCCGCGCTGGGCCTGGCCGGCGCCGTCGTGAACCAGACCCTGCAGCGCCTCGCGCAGGAGCAGCGCGTCACGCCGGGCGAGTACCGCCCCACGCCCAGCGGCGAGCAGGAGTGGTGCGAGAAGGAGATCCTGCGCCGCATCCGCCGCCGCTCCCTCGCCGCCCTGCGCGCCGAGGTGGAGCCCGTGGAGCAGCCGGCGCTCGCGCGTTTCATGGCCGATTGGCAGTACCTCCCGCAGCAGCTGCGCGGCGTGGACGGCGTGGCCCTCGTCGTGGAGCAGCTCGCCGGCGTGCCCGTCCCGGCCAGCGCGTGGGAGGGCTTCGTGCTTCCCTCGCGCGTCCGCGGCTACCAGCCGGCCTGGCTCGACGAGCTGCTCACCTCCGGCGAGGTCATCTTCTCCGGAGCAGGTTCCCTCGCGGGTGACGACGGCTGGGTGGCCCTGCACCTCGCCGACTCCGCGCCACTCACCCTGCGCCGCGACGAGGACTTCGAGCCGAACTCCCTGCACCTGCGCATCCTCGAGGCCCTCGCCGGCGGCGGCGGCTGGTTCCTCGGCCAGCTCGCGGCGCGCCTCGAGGGCGAGGGCCACGTGCCGGAGGCCCAGCTGGCCTCCGCGCTGTGGGACCTCGTCTGGGCCGGGCTCATCACGAACGACTCCTACGGCGCCGTGCGCGGCATGCTCTCGGGCGGTAAGGCGGCCCACAAACGCAAGTCGGATCCGCGCGCCCGCACGGCGCGGCTCGGCCACGTGCGCGGGCTGCGCACGCGCGGCTACGGGGCCGGGCTCGGCCGGGGTCTGAGGCCCGACGGCGCGGGCTCACCCGACGCGTTCGGCGCCGCCTCCGGCGCCGGCTGGGAGCGCGACGCCGGTGTGCCCGGCACGGCGGGCACGGGAGCCGGCCACCCCGGAACGGGGGCCGCGCCGGGAGGCGAGCGGGCGCCGTCGGGCATTGAGCGCTACGGCTCGGGGCGCGCCGCGCCCCCGTCGCTGCCGGCGGCCCAGGGCCGCTGGAGCCTGCTTCCCACGCCCGAACCCGACGCGACGCTGCGCGCCCACGCGACGAGCGAGGTGCTGCTTGACCGCTACGGCGTGCTGACGAAGGGCTCGGTGCAAGCCGAGGACGTGCCAGGCGGCTTCGGGATGCTCTACAAGGTGCTCTCGCGCATGGAGGAGCAGGGCATTGCGCGCCGCGGCTACTTCGTGGAGCGGCTCGGCGCCACCCAGTTCTCCACGGCAGCCACGGTGGACCGGCTCCGCTCCCACGCGCGGGATGAGGACGCGCGCCGCGAGGCGCCCGCCGCCCTGGCCCTGGCCGCGACCGACCCGGCCAACCCCTACGGGGCGGCGCTCGCATGGCCGTCGCTGCCCGTGCCGGAGGGCGCCTCGGCGACCGCCACGGGCCACCGCCCGGGCCGCAAGGCCGGCGCCGTGGTGGTGCTCGTGGACGGCGAGCTGGTGCTCTACGTGGAGCGCGGCGGCAAGACGCTGCTGTGCTTCGACGCGCGCGAGGGCGTGCTCGCCGCCGCGGCGCCGGCCCTGGCCGAGGCGCTGCGCACGGCGCGCGTGGAGAAGATGAGCATGCAGAAGGTCAACGGTCTCGCGATCCTCGGCACGCCCGTGGCGCGCGCGCTCGTGGCCGCAGGTTTCGGGACGCTGCCCTCGGGGCTGCGCTGGCGGGGCTAAACCACGGCGTCGCGCTGCCAGGCGAGGATCTCGGGCGTGAGCTCGAGGAGCGTCTTGTCGTTCCCGCCCGGGGACTTCACGAAGAGCAGCCGCGTGCCGGCCGCCGACTTCTGCGCGTGGGGGTGGCCGGGCGCCATGGCCAGGAAGTCCCCGGCGTTCAGGGTGTGGACCACGTCCGCCTCCAGGTCCCACATGAGGATCCGTCCGGCCAGGACATAGATGAACTCGCCGTTCTCTGGATGGAAGTGCGGCGGTTCAAGCGAGACCTCGGCGTAGTCGACGATCCCGATCTCCGTGGCGCCCACCGTCGGGTTGGCGAGCTCCTGCGGCCGGGCCAGGTCTCCCACGAGGTACTGGCGGGGGCTGACGGCCAGCGCCGCCTCGATGCCGGCGCCCGGCAGCACGTGAAATCCGCTCATGGTTTCACCCTAACCGGGCGGTGCGTCCGGGGGTGTTTGTAGGCTGGTGCCCCGAGCAAGCGAGCGATCACCCGGAGGCTCCCATGGCAGCACTGACCCCCTTCCTCATGTTCCAGGGCGGCACGGCCCGCGCGTGGGCCGCCGCAACGCTCGAGGCGTTCGCCGCCGCCAGCGTCGAGGCCTCGCTCGAGTCGGAGGAGCTGTACGACGACGCTGGGCCGGGTCCCGCCGGCACCGTCGCTGCCGGCTTCCTCGTGGTGGCCGGCCAGCGCCTGCGCTACTTCGACTCCTTCGTGAACCACGCCTTCGACTTCACGCCCTCGCTCTCCCTGTTCCTCGACGCGGACGGCGCCGAGCAGGTGGACGCGCTCGCTGCCTCCCTGGGCGAGGGCGGCGGCACGCTCATGCCCGCCGGCGAGTATCCCTTCAGCCCGCGCTTCGCGTGGGTCAACGACCGCTTCGGCGTCTCGTGGCAGCTCAACACGCCCCCGGCGCCGTGAGCGCGCCCACCGCCGCCGAGGCCTGAGCCGTGCCCGAAGGCGACTCCCTCGCCCGCGTGGAGCGGCGCCTGCGCCCGCTCCTGCTTGACGCCCCGCTCCTGCGCAGCGACTTCCGCGTGCCAGCGATGGCCACGCTCGACCTGCGCGGGCGGTCCATCACGGAGGTGAGCGCCTATGGCAAGCACCTCTTCCTGCGCGTGGACGGCGACGACGTGATCCACTCGCACCTGCTCATGGAGGGGCGCTGGGTGGACCTCGCCCCGGGCGAGCGCTGGCACGTCCCCGCCGCCACCGTCCGGGCGGTCCTGGAGACCGAGCGGGCCCAGGTGCTCGGCGTGCAGCTCGGCGTCCTCGAGGCCATCACCCAGTCACAACGCGAGGGCATCGTCGCGGCCCTCGGCCCCGACCCGATCCACGCGTGGGAGCCGGAGATCGCCCTGGCGCTCCTGCGCGCAGACCCGGACCGACAGCTCGGCGCGGCGCTGCTCGACCAGCGCATCGTGGCGGGCATCGGCAACATCTTCCGCTCCGAGGCCCTCTTCGCCGCGCGACTCTCGCCTTTCGTGGCGGTCGGGGAGCTGGACGACGCGGCGCTCACCCGCGTGATCGACCACGCCGCCGCGATGCTCCAGGAGAACGCCGGGCGCGACGCCCGCCGCACCACGGGCCCCGCCTCGCGCGAGCGCTACTGGGTCTACGGCCGGGCCGGGCGCCCCTGCCCGCGCGCCCACGCCACGGTGCTCGGCGCGCCGCTCGCCGACCCCGAGCTGGCCCGCGGCTTCGTGGGCGGGTACAGCAGGGACCTGCGCTCCGTGGCCAGGGACGTGTTCTGGTGCCCACGCTGCCAGCCGGGCCCCGTGCCCGACGGCGCCGCCTCGCCCCGGGCGGGCGGCCCCGGCTTCCGGCCGGGCCGGGACCGGCGGGCGCGATGAGCCCCGACCCGCGTGGCGGCGGCTCGGCACCCGACTGGGAGCTGCGCCCGGCGGCTCCGCGCGACGTCGCGCGGGTGCTCGCCCTGTACGCGGCCGAGGGCAGGGACACGAGCGCCGCATCCGTGGCGGAGGCGATCGAGCGCGACGACGCGTGCGCCCTGATCGCGCGCGAGCTCGCCACGGGCGCGCTCCTGGGGTTTGGGAAGACGCACCGCTGGGAGCTGCCGGACGGCGCGGCGCCGGCCGGGCTGTACCTCGGCGGCTCGCTCGTGCGGTCAACGGCCAGGCGGCGCGGGATCGGCCGCGCGCTCGTCGAGGCGCGCGCTGCATGGGCCGCTCAACGCGGCGAGGAGCTGTTCTCGGTGTGTTCCACTGACAACGCCGCGAGCGCCGCGATGCACCGTGCGGCGGGCTTCACGCAGCTGGCCCGGAACGGCGAACTCCACGGCGTGACGGACGGCGCGCGCGAGGGCCTGCTGTGGCGCGGTCCAAGCCCGCGGGCCTAGCAGCCGTCGATCTCCTCGACGTTCGCCTCGGCGCGGTGTGCGAAGCGTTCCGCCCAGATCCGCCCGATCCAGGCCGCGGTCAGCGCGCTGACGGCCGCCTGCGGGTCCTCCGGCTCGTCCCGGCGTTCGAAGAAGCCTGGCAGCGGTGCCGGATCGTCGTTGAGGTGCACCTCGCCGTCTTCGCCGAAGCTCACGTTGAGGAGTTGGCGGTGGGCGTCACTGGCCCGCGCCGCTTCGAAGTGTTGCCGCCCGATCGGCGTGATCCAGACCGAGGGAAGCCACGGGTCGTCCTCATCGGTGAAGACGCTCAGCTCCAGGGAGACGTCGAATCCCTCGAGCGCAGCCAGCGTCCGCTCGGCGCGCTCCACCGCCTCGGCCTCGCCTGCCGCCAGGACACCGGCCCAGAACTCCTCGAACGCGATCATGCGCTCCCCCATCCAGGATCCGTGGACAGCACCGACATGAGGTCCTCGCTCAGCCACGCGCCGTCGAACTCCATGACGTCGCGGCGCGTTCCCTCGTAGACAAATCCGGCCTTCTCGTAGGCCCGGCGGGCCCGCGGGTTGAAGGTAAACACGGTCAGCGAGACGCGGTGCAGCCCCACGGCAAGCCCGTGAGAAACGGTCAGCCGCGTGGCCTCCGTCCCGAGCCCGCGCCCGCGCCCCTCCGGGCCGATCAGGATCCTGAAGTTGCAGGAGCGGTCCTCGACCGAGAGCTCGTTGAGCACCACCTCGCCCACGCAGCGCCCCGTCTCGGCGTCGATCACGGCGAGGTCGAGCCGGTCCGGTTGCTCGGCCCGGCTGCGGTACCACTCAAGCGTCCGTTCATCGAGCTCGGCCGAGGCGCCGGCGGCCTCCACCGTGGAACCCACGGAGCCGGTCAGGATCTGCACCTCGGGGTCGGCGAGGATGGGGCCCATCGCCGCGATGTCTTCCTCGGCGAAGGGACGCAGCAGCACCCGTTCGCCCCGCAGCGTGGGCTTGGCCGCCAGCGCATCGGGCCGCATCAGGCCGCCCCGCCCGGCACGGCGTACTTGAAGCCCACGTGCGAGCCAACAAATCCCAAGCGCTCGTAGAAGCGATGCGCGTCAACGCGAGCGGCGTCGGAGGTCAGCTGCACGAGGGACGCCCCGGTGGCGACCGCGGCCGGCCCCATGA
Organism: Galactobacter sp.; assembly: GCA_022712075.1. Lineage (GTDB taxonomy): Bacteria > Actinomycetota > Actinomycetes > Actinomycetales > Micrococcaceae > Galactobacter. The sequence continues at coordinate 2,214 of JALAHE010000268.1, read as the reverse complement.
CCCAGCGCATCATCGCCTCGCCGATCCCGGCCGAGCGCCGGGCCGAGGAAACCCGCACGGCCTCGACCATCAGCCGCGTGGAACCGCGCCTGGCCATGCCGGGGATGACCGTGAGCTGCATCGTGGCGACCACTACCCCGGACTCATCCCGCGCCAGGAGCAAGACGTTGGAGGGGTCCGCCTGAATGGCCTCGAGCGCCGCGGCGTAGCGCTCCTTGTCCCCCTCGGCGGCGACGTCGCCGCGGGCTGCGGATACGGCGTCGTCGGCCAGGAGGGCCATGAGGACCTCCAGGTCCTCCGGCCGCGCGGCGGCCAAGGTGAGCGAACCGGTGCGCGCCGGCACGGCGACGGGGAGCGTGAGCGAGGAGAACATGCGCCCCATCGTGGCAGAGCGCGAACAGCACCACCACAGCCGCGCGTGGGACACTTAGCCTCATGGCCCTGCGTTCACCCCTCCCCGTGCGAGACGGGGTCAACGCCACGCGCCTGCACCTTCCCCTGAGCGGCCCGTGGGCCACGATCCAGGACTACGTGCTCGCGCGCTTCGGCCACGTGGACGAGACGGGCCTGCGCCGGCGCTTCGCCACGGGCGAGGTCCAGGGCATCGGCGGCGTGATCATCGACGGCCACACACCGCTCGGCGCCCACGAGTTCCTCTGGTATTACCGCAACGCCCCGGCCGAGACGCCCGTCCCCTTCCACGAGACGCTCCTGCACCTGGACGCCGACCTGCTCGTGGTGGACAAGCCGCACTTCCTGCCCACCACGCCGGGCGGGCGCTACGTGCAGGAATCGGCGTTGGTTCGCCTGCGCAACCGGCTCGGCCTGCCGCACCTGACGCCCATGCACCGCCTCGACCGCGCCACGGCCGGCGTCGTCATGTTCTCGGTGCGCCCCGAGACGCGCGGCGCCTACCAGACCCTCTTCGAGCGCCGCGGCATCTCCAAGGTCTACGAGGCGGTCTCCGCGCAGCCCGAGGCCTGGGACCCCGAGCGCCCGCTCCTGCGCGGCGTGCCCACCCCGCTGACCTACCGCGACCACATCGACAAGGTGAAGGGCACCCTCCGCGTGGTCGTGGACAACGAGGCCGAGCCCAACGCCGAGACGATCGTGGAGATCCTCGGCAGCGGCCGCTCCGGCGGCCACCGCGCGGGCCTCCCCGTCATCCATACGCGCCTGCGCCCGCGCACGGGCCGCACGCACCAGCTGCGCGTGCACCTCGCGGCGCTCGGCATCGGCATCCTGAACGACCCCTTCTACCCCGTCCTCCTCGACGAGGCGCCGGACAACCACGCACGTCCGCTGCAGCTCCTCGCGCGCACCATCTCCTTTGTTGACCCGCTCAGCGGGCGCCCTCGCGCCTTCAGCTCGCGCCTCACGCTCGGCGAGACGCCGGTGCCCGACGGCGCCGTCCCCGGCCACGCGGCGTCGGGCACCGGGGGTGCCGACCTCCTCACGGCGGGCGCCGTGGGCGCCGCCGGGCTGGGGCGCGCGTGAACCTGACCGACCCGTCCACCCTCGGCTGGTGGTACTATCCGCTCTCCTTTGTCCTGAACGTCCTCGACTCCTTCGTGGCGCCGCTGCCGCAGGAGCTGTTCGTGCTGGCAATCGGCCCGCTCTCGGGGCGCGGCCTCGTCTCCTTCTGGGCCGCCGTCGCCGTCGCCTGGATCGCCAACGTCCTGGGCGATGTCTGGCTCGCGTGGGTCGTGGAGCGCTACCGACACGTCCTGGATCGCTGGCGCTTTGGGCGCTGGCTGCTCGCCAAGGCCGAGGCCGGCGAGCGGGCCCTCGGCGAGCGCGGAACCTTCGCCGTGCTGGCCGGGCTGCGCTTCGTCTCGGGCGGGCGCACCGCCTCCTTCGTGGCGGCGGGCCTCGCCGCCGTGCCGCGCAAGACCCAGTGGGCGGCCACCGCGGTGGGATCGCTCGCGTGGGTGTTCTTCATGGTGCTCATCGGCCAGGTGACGCAATCCGCCACGGGACTCCCGGCGTGGGCTTCCGCGCTCGTGGGCATGGGCGTCGGTACGCTGATCGGAGCCATACCCGCGCTGATCGGGTGGGCGAGAAGGCGTTCACAACGGGGGAGACGCGATGATCCGACCAGCTCGACGGGAACCGGCTGAGCAAGCCGCCGAGTCACCCGACGTCGCCACGCCGGAAACCCTGCGCTTCCCTCCCCGCGAGCGCCCCACCACCATTCGCCGCCCGGCCAGGGAC
>JALAHE010000267.1 GCA_022712075.1 Galactobacter sp. | reverse complement strand
GGAGAACACCATGCGCCTTTCGCGCCGCCCCGCCCTCGTCACGGGCCTGACCTCCGCCGCGATCCTCTCCCTCGCCCTCACGGGCTGCGGCGGCGGAGCCAACGCCTCCGGCACCTCCGCGGCCGCCGGCTCCGGCGACTCGGTCACCTGCCCCAACGGCAAGATCCGCTTCGGCGTGGAGCCCTTCGAGGATCCAAGCAAGCTGGAGCCCGCCTACCGCACCATCGCCGACGCGCTCGGCAAGGAGCTCAACTGCAAGGTCGAGGTGACCGTGGTTGATAACTACGCCGCCGAGGTCCTGGCCATGAAGAACGGCCAGATGGAGCTTGGCCAGTTCGGCCCGCTCGGCTACGTGTTCGCGAAGCAAGAGGCCAACGCCAAGGCGCTCGTCTCCTTCGGCACCTCCGACGGCAAGCTCTCCTCCTACACGGGCGGCATCTGGGTCCCCAAGGACTCCCCGATCCAGTCCATCGCCGACCTGAAGGGCAAGTCCCTGGCCCTCTCCGAGCCCGGCTCCACCTCCGGCGACGCCCTGCCGCGCTACGCCATCCGCAAGGAGGGCATGCAGGACTCCGACCTCAAGATCCAGTACGCCGGCGGCCACCCCGAGGCCCTCCTGGCGCTCAAGAACGGCAAGGTCGACGCCGCGGAGATCAACTCCCAGCAGCTGGCGACCTCCACCGCCGAGGGCCAGTTCGATGCGTCCCAGTTCCGCCAGATCTGGACCTCCGAGCCCATCCCGAACGACCCGATCACCGTGGCGGGCAACGCCCCGCAGGAGTTCCAGGACGCCGTGAAGAAGGCCCTGGCCAACCTCCCCGCCGAGGCCGTCGCCGAGGCCGCGAAGTTCCTCGATGTTGAGCCGGCCGGCCAGCTCATCGAGGTCACCGAGAACGACTACCAGCCCCTCGCCGACCTGGCGAAGACCATGGGCCTCACCTCGAAGGACGCCTGATGTCATTGGCCACGCCCACCACGCCCCGCCTGTCCGGCCCGTCTCAGGGCAACGACGCCGCCACCGCGCTCGCCATCACGGGCCTGCGCAAGACCTATGGAGAGCGCACCGTCCTCGACGGCGTGAACCTCGAGGTGAAGGCGGGAGAGCTCATCGCGCTGCTCGGGGCCAACGGCTCCGGCAAGTCAACCGTGCTCAAGTGCGTGGTGGGCCTGGCCGACATCGACGGCGGCGCCGTCGAGGTGGCGGGCCATCGCGTGGACGGCCACGCCGGCCGCAAGCACCACGACGCGGCGATGGTCTTCCAGCAGATCCACCTCGTCAAGCGCTCCACCGTGCTCGATAACGTCTGCTCCGGCGCCCTGGGGCGCCTTCCCTACTCCCGCTCCTGGGTCCGCTCGGCGTTCCCGAAGGAGCTGCGCGAGGAGGCCATGGCGTGCCTCGACCGCGTCGGCCTCGCCGATCGCGCCCACGACCGGGCGGGCAGCCTCTCCGGCGGCCAGCAGCAGCGCGTGGCCATCGCCCGCGCCCTGTGCCAGCGCGCCCCCGTGCTGCTCGCCGATGAGCCCGTCTCCGCGCTGGACCCGGCCGCGGCCGAGCAGGTCATGGAGCTGCTGCGCTCCCTGGCCGACGACGACCACATGGCCGTTGCTGCCGTGCTGCACCAGCCCGACCTGGCCCGCCGCTGGGCCGACCGCGCCGTGGGCCTGATCCGCGGCCAGCTCTCCTTCTCCTGCCCGCCCTCCGAGCTGACCGAGCAGATGCTCGGCGAGCTGTACGCCCCCGACCGAGGCTGATCCCCGATGTCACTGAACACGCTCCCCGGCGCCGCGCCGGTCATCCCGTCCTCCGAGCGCCGCCTCGCGGTGCCGCCCAAGCGCCGGGGCATCGGCTCCACCGTCACCGCGGTAATCGTCATCGCTGCGCTCGTGGCGGCCCACGTCTGGGGCTGGAACACCACCGAGTTCTCCCTGACGCAGCTGGCCGCCGGCTGGCAGGGCATGGTCGGCTTCCTCTCCGACGCGTTCCCCATGGACCTGGACTGGGAGACCGTGGTCCTGCCCGGCCTGCAGGCCTGCGGCGTGACCCTGGCGATCGGCCTCATGGGCACCACGCTCTCCATCCCGAGCTCGCTGATCTTGGCGGTCCTGGGTTCGCGCGCCACGAGCCGCAACCCGATCGTCTACCAGGTGGCCCGCGCCATCATGTCCTTCTTCCGCGCGGTGCCGGACATCGTCTTCGCCCTGATCTTCGTGACCGCCGTGGGCCTCGGCCCCTTCGCCGGCGTGCTCGCCCTGATCCTTCACAACACGGGCGTTATGGCCAAGCTCTGGTCCGAGGCCATGGAGGAGATGGACCAGGGCCCGGTCCAGGCCCTGCGCGTGGCGGGCGCCTCCTCGGCGCAGATCACCACCCACGTGGTCATCCCCAGCGTGATCCCGCAGTTCACGGGGCTCCTGCTGTACCGCTTCGATGTGAACGTGCGCTCCTCGCTGGTCCTGGGCCTTGTGGGCGCCGGCGGCATCGGCTTCCTGATCAACCAGTCGATCTCGCTCTTCAAGTTCGACCAGATGATGACCTACATCTTCATGGTCCTGATCCTCGTGATCGTGGTGGACGTGGTCTCCGGCATGATCCGTAAGCGGCTCAACGCATGAGCGCCGGGCTGCTTTCCCCCTCCGCCGCGGATCTTGGCGGGGGCGAGGCGGCGGCCCAGCTCTACGACGGGAGCGGCTTCCGCCTGGTGCGGGAGCCGCTGCCTTCGTTGGGGCCGGGCGAGGCACTGGTTCAGGTGGAGCTCGCGACGCTGTGCGGTTCGGACCTGCACACGCTGGCGGGGCACCGCTCGACGCCGCTGCCCACCGTCCTCGGGCACGAGGCGGTGGGGCGCGTGGTGGCGCTGGGTGCGCCCTTGGCCGGGGCAGGGGGTGCCGCTGGCGCGGCCCGTTCGTCTCCCCTGCCCGACGGCGCGGGCTCACCTTCCGCCCGCCCCGGCGGGCCGGGCGCGGGGCCGGGCACGGCGTCGTCGGGCGCTGTGGTGACCGGCGCTGTGGCGTCCGGCGCCCTGGGCGCCTACGCCCCGCCGATCGCCGTGGGGGACCGGGTGACGTGGACCGTCGCGGCCTCGTGCGGGGAGTGCGATCGCTGCCGAGGCGGGCTGGAGCAGAAGTGCCGCTCGCTGCTGAAGTACGGGCACGAGGCGGTGACCGAGCGTTGGCGGCTCAACGGCGGGCTCGGCACGCACGTGCATCTGCTGGCCGGGACCACGCTCGTGCGGGTCGCGGAGGAGCTGCCGGCGGCGCTCGTGGCGCCGGCGAACTGCGCCACGGCGACCGTGGCCGGGGCCGCGCGCCGCGTGGGCCTGGGCCCGGGAGACGCCGTAGTGGTGGTCGGCTGCGGGCTGCTGGGGCTCACGGCCGTGGCGTACGCGCGGTGGCTCGGGGCCGCCTCGGTGGTGGCGGTTGACGTCGATGCCGCCAGGCGGGCGTCGGCGCTCGAGTTCGGGGCGGACCGCGTGTGCGCGCCGTCGGAGCTGGCCTCCGTGGCCGCGGCGCGCGGGGCCACCGTGGTGCTGGAGCTCTCGGGCCACCCGAACGGCGTGGAACAGGCCGTCTCCGTGGCCGACGTCGGGGCGCGCGTGGCGCTCATCGGATCCGTCTCCGAGGGCGCCACCACGGTGATCCTGGATCCGGCGGTGATCGTGCGGCGCATGCTGACCGTGGTGGGCTCGCACAACTACGGGGCCGAGGACCTGCTGGGCGCCGTGGACTTCCTCGAGTGGGTGGGGGCCGACGCCGCCCTGTCCTCGGCGTTCACGCGGGCGGTGTCGCCGGCGTTTGCGCTCGCCGACCTCGAAGCCGCGCTCGCCGCCGCGAAGGGCGGGCGCTGGGCGCGCGTGGCGCTGCGGCCGTAGTCCCTTCAGCGAGCAACGGAGGCGGCCTCCTCGTGCAGATTGGCGCCGCCGCGAAAGCGCCGCGCAGGGTGTGTGCCGGGCAGACGAGCCTCGCCCCCCAGCCGCTCACGCAACGTGAGCCCGTCCAGCTCCTCGGCCTGCGGCAGCCGGCCGCGGCGGCGAAGCTCCGGCGTGACGAAGTGCGCGAAGTCTTTCAGCGTGTCGAAGGAGTGGTATTGGCGCAGGTTGATGCCGTCGATCCCCTCCAGGTCTAGCCAGGTCTCGATCGCATCGGCAACCTGGGTCGGGGTACCCACCACCAGGAACTTCTCGTTCCAGGCCTCGTCCACCGCCAAGGAGTACTGCCCGAGGGTGAGCGAAAGCAACCCCTCGGGGAAGCCTGCGGCCTCACGGCCCTCCGCTGCAAGCGCCTCGCGCACGGTGAGCGTTGGCTCGTGCAGCGTGGGGTCGAAGGGCGTGCTCGAGTGGATGTAGAGGCCGACGTCGCTGCGGGCCGCGCGGTACCGCTCGTACTTGGCGTGAGCCTCTTCCTCCGTGTCGGCGACAAACACCGCAGCCTGGACCAGAACCTTGAGAGCGTCCCGCTCGCGGCCGTTCGCCTCGGCCGCGTCTCGCAGAGCGGCGACCGTGTCGCGCACCGTGCCGCCGCGGGCACCCGTGAAGACCACCTCGGCATGCTCGCCGGCCACGGCGATCCCCGCGGGGGAGGCGGTGGCCTGAAAGATCACGGGTGTGCGCTGGGGGCTCGGCTCGGACAGGTGTGGGCCAGCCACGGAGAAGAACTCTCCGACATGGTCGATCGCGCGGACCTTGCTGGGATCGGTGTAGACCCCGCCGTCGACGTCGTGCACCACGGCGTCGTCGTCCCAAGAACCTTCCCAGAGCTTGTAGAGCACCTCGAGGTACTCCTCGGCGATGCGGTATCTGGTGTCGTGCTCGCGCTCCTCGGCCAAGCCGAAGTTGCGTGCGGCATTGGGGAGGTAGGAGGTCACCACGTTCCAGCCGATGCGGCCCTTGCTCAAGTGATCGAGCGTGCTGATGCGTCGCGCGAAGGCAAACGGAGGCTCGTAACTCGTGGAGAACGTGACGCCGAAACCCAGGTTCTTGGTCACGGCGGCCATAGCCGGGATGACCAGGAGCGGGTCGTTGTTGGGGATTTGGAGGCCCTCCCGCAGAGCGTCTTCGAAGCCGTCTCGATAGACGTCGTATGCGCCCACGACATCCGCGAGGAAGATGGCGTCGAAGCCGCCGTCCTCGGCCAGCTTGGCCAGCTCCTGCCAGTACTCGAGGTCGGTGTAGTGGTGCCGGTGGTTGCCCGGCAGGCGCCAGAGGCCGTGCGAGATGTGCGTTGGCGTGTTCATCTCGAAGAGGTTGAGAATGAGGCGCTTGGGCGTGCGCTCTGCCGTGCTCATCGCTGGTTTCCTTCGCTGGGGGTGGTGGGGTTCGCGGCCTGAGGGGCGTGATCGACGGAAGAGTGCTGGCTGGCCGAAGCGGCCGGGAAGGCCTCCGCGGGGGAGGCCGAAGCATGCGTGCGACCCCACGTGGTGTGGGTGCCGTTGAGCTCCCACTCGCCGAGGGCTCGGCGGCGCTGCAAGAGGGGGTTGTGGCTCGCCACGGTGCGTGCGTTGCGCCAGTGTCGATCCAGCGCGCGCGGCGCTGTGACGGCGCTCGCTCCGCCCACCTCGAACAATGCGGTCGCGGAATCGAGAACCAGCCGCGGCACGACCTGCTGAACACGGAAGACATCGCGGGCAATCGCCTCGAAGACGGCGGTGCGCTCGGACGGTTCGAGCGCCAGCCCGCGGACCAGTGCGGCGTCGAGCTCTGCCGCCACGGAGAGCACGAGGCGCCGCGCGGCGTCGGCCGCGGCGCTCAGACCGCCCACCACGCCCTGCACCGTGACGTCCTCGCGCGGGAGCGCCTCTGCGGCGTAGCCAAAGATCCGGCGCCGTGGTCGCACGAACTCCACGGTGTCGCGCAGCGCCGCGTCTCCGATGCCGGCCAGCACGGCCAGCAGCACGGTCTGAAAGACGCCGGCGAGAAACTCGGCAGCCCCCTCCTCGCCGCCGAACCCCGGGTAGATCCCGTCCGGGTCAACCACGGCGTCGGTGAAGTAGGAAGATCCGCTGCCCGTCAAGGGCTGCCCAAAACCGTCCCAGTCGTCAACGATCCGCACGCCGGGTTGCTGCGCATCCACGACCACGGTGGTGTACTCGCCGTCCCGATCGGCGGAGAGCAAGATCCATCGCGAATAGATGCTGCCCGTCGTGTAAAACTTGGCGCCGTTGACGACGAGGCCCTCAGGACGCTCGGTGAGCGTGGAGTTGAGGGAGGACGTGGCGACCCGCTCGGACTGCGCGTTGCCCACGAGTGCCCTCGCCGCCCGCCCGAACCACAGCGCGGATTGCTCCGACTCGGGAGAGAGGTGCAGTAGCTCAACAAAGCCGATATGCCCGCGGAAGATGTGCGCCAGGTTCGGGTCAACCGAGGCCAGCGCGATGAGCCGCTCGGTGAGGTCAAGGAGGGAACCGCCCAGGCCGCCATGCTGCACCGGCACGCGCAGCGCGGTGAAGCCAGCCTCAACGAGTTCGTGGACCGGCCCGTGCAGCAGTTCCCGCTCCCTTTCCCGCTCGGCGGTGGTGGGAAGCAGGCGCGCGGAGAGTGAAGCGATCG
>JALAHE010000266.1 GCA_022712075.1 Galactobacter sp. | reverse complement strand
GTCTACGAGGCGGCGGCCCGCCAGCTGACGCCCGTGACGCTTGAACTCGGCGGCAAGTGCCCGGTGGTCGTCAACGACGGCGACATCGGTGCGATCGCCCGCCGCCTGGCCTACGGCAAGTTCATGAACGCCGGCCAGACCTGCGTGGCCCCCGACTACGTGCTGGCCGTGGGCGACACCGGCCCGCGCCTGGCCAAGGCCCTCGGCAAGGTCATCAAGGAGTTCTACGGGGCCAACCCGCAGGAGTCAAAGGACTTCGGCCGCATCATCAACGTCAACCACGTCCAGCGCCTGGCCGGGCTGCTGGAGGAGGGCACCATCCTGACCGGCGGGCAGGTGGACGAGGCGGATCGCTACGTTGCCCCCACCATCCTGACGGGGGTCACTCCGGACTCGGCCGTCATGCAGGAGGAGATCTTCGGCCCCATCCTGCCAATCCTGTCCGTGCCGAGCTTCGACGACGCCCTGCGCTTCATCGGAGACCGCCCCGATCCGCTCGCCGCCTACGTCTTCACCGAGCGCTCCGGCGTGACGCGCGCCTTCGAAGAGGGCGTGCGCGCGGGTGCAGTGGGCGTGAATGCCACGAACATCCACCTCGCCGTCCCCGAGCTGCCTTTCGGCGGCGTGGGCGCCTCCGGCATCGGCGCCTACCACGGCAAGGCCGGCTTCGACACGTTCAGCCAGCAGCGCCCAACGCTCAACAAGGGCACGCGCCTCGACACCCTGAAGGTGGTCTACCCGCCGTACGGCTCCGCCAAGTCGGCGCTGCTCAAGCGCGTGCTCTAGGAACGTTCGCCGCCTCAGCCGGGTGGGCGCGTTCCGCGCCTACCCAGCCACGCGCCGTCGGGCAGTGGGTGCCGCGCGCCGCCGCGGGGCGGTGTGACGTCGTTGCGGTGCACGACGGCGTGTGACGCCCGGGTGCGCGGCGCACCCCGGGCGCGTGGCACGGTGGGGAGGGGGCCGCCCCCGCGCCCCTGTTAGCAACATCCCAGGAGTACCCCCGTGACCACGTCCGTTCTTGTTCTGGTTGGCTCGCTGCGCGCCGCCTCCACCAACCGCGCCCTCGCCGAGGCGCTCGTGCACCACGCCCCCGAGGGCGCCGAGCTGCGCCTCTTCGAGGGCCTGGGCGAGCTGCCCTTCTACAGCGACGACCTCGAGGCGGCCGGGGCCCCCGCGTCCGTCGAGGCCCTGCGCGCCGCCGTCGCCGAGGCCGACACCCTGCTGCTCGTCACGCCGGAGTACAACGGCGCTCTCCCGGCCGTCCTGGCCAACGCGATCGACTGGATCTCGCGCCCCTTCGGCGCCGGCGCCGTCAAGGACGTTCCCTCCGCCGTGGTCGGCACCGCCCTGGGCCAGTACGGCGGCGTGTGGGCGCAGGAGATCGCCCGCCGCGCTCTGGGGATCGCCGGCGCCTCCGTGCTTGACGAGGTCTTCCTCGCCGTCCCGGGCTCCGTGAAGCGCTACGCCGAGCTGCACCCGCGCGACGACCAGGACGTCGTCGAGGGTGCGGCCAAGGTCATCGGCGCGCTGGTCGCCGCGCACGAGGGCGCCGTCGTCCCGGCCTGATCGCCCCACAACACCGCGACCCGTCCCCTGGTGGGGGCGGGTCGTCGTGCTTCAGGGCCCTGGGACGGGCCGGCAGCCTAGCCGGCCGCGCGCTGCAGCAGCGCGGCGAGGCGCAGCAGCTGCACCTCGGAGCCCTCGCGGCCGATGAGCTGCACGCCCATGGAGAAGCCGTCCGAGGTCCAGAACACGGGGACCACGATGGCCGGCAGGCCGGCCACGTTCACCATGGAGGTGAAGGGCGTGTAGAGGCACTGCAGGTCGTAGTCGGTCTGCGGGTCGCGCGAGGTGTACCAGCCGATGGGGCGCGGCGTCTGGGCCAGGGCGGGGGTGAGGACGATGTCGTACTCGCCCCAGCCCTCGCGGAGGGTCTGGCCGATCTCCTGCAGGCGCGCGCCGGCCGCGCGCTGCACCTCCTCGGTGCGGGCGAGGGCCTCCTCGCGGAAGTCGCGGGCGAGCGCGCCGAGGCGGCCCAGCTGCTCCTCGCTCAGCGTCCCCTCGGCGAGGCCGGCGGTCCAGACCTTGCGGAAGGTCGCGGCGATGTCGTCGGGGAGGATCCAGGCCGCCTCCTCCGTGTTCGCGCCCAGGCCCTCGATGAGAGCGCGGCCGCGCTGGAAGGCCGCTAGGGCCTCGGGGGAGAGCACGGGGTGCAGGTTGTTGTCGAAGGCGCTGCGGGTCGTGAAGCCCACGCGCAGGCCCTCGAAGGCGTCGCCGCTCGCGAGGGCCTCGCGGACGGCGTCGAGCGCATCGGTGGCTCCGGGGCGCTGCGCATCGAAGGTCAGCCCGTCCCACAGGAGGGCAGCGTCCTCGGCGTCCCTCGCGATGGGCCCGGAGACGCCCAGGCGCTGGGCGCCCCAGCGATCCACGTAGACGGGCGTGCCGTCCACGCCCGCCACGTCCTCCGGCAGCGTGCCGAGCCCGGGCTTGAGGCCCACGAGCCCGCAGGCCGCCGCGGGGATGCGCACCGAGCCGCCGCCGTCGTTGCCCGGGGCCAGCGGCAGCATGCCGGCGGCCACCGCCGCCGCGGCCCCGCCCGAGGAACCGCCGGGGGAGGTGGACGGGTCAAGCGGGATGCGGGCCGGCTGGTGGATGACGTTCTCCGAGTGTGAGGAGAGCCCGAACTCCGGGACGGCGGTCTTGCCCACCAGCACGGCGCCGGCGGCCCGCGTGCGCGC
>JALAHE010000265.1 GCA_022712075.1 Galactobacter sp. | reverse complement strand
GAGGTTGGCGGCGCGGGCGGGGGCCGCGGTGTGGAAGAATCGACGCGGTAGTTGGCGTCCGCGCCGGCTACGGGCCTATAGCTCAGCTGGTAGAGCATCGGACTTTTAATCCGCTGGTCGCGGGTTCGACCCCCGCTGGGCCCACTTCATGACGAAGGTCTTCGCCGCACCCGCGGCGGGGGCCTTTGTCGCATCCGGGGCGGCGTGCGCGCCGGCGAAGGCGGAGCAAGCAGAAGGTGACGATGAGACTTCCGGCCGCGTTTCCGGACGGGATGAGCCCGGATCATCCTCATGGGCCCGTCCAGGCCTTGCTCGATGGTGGACTTTGGATCGTCGCCGTAGTGGTCCTTGGCCTGCTGGTTGTCGGCGCGATGACCTTGTTCGAGGTTCTGAGGCCGCTGCGCAGGGATCTGGACGGGGAGCTCTTGGTGCAATGGGACGAGCTCTGGCGTGAGCGCATCCTTCGCGTTGCCGGCTTCTTCGCACTCATGTGTGCGATTCCCGCGGCGATTTCCGGCTTCGCCGCCATACGCATGCTTCCGGCGGACTCGGTGACGTCCCGGACCTGGAGTTACGAGGGTGAGGCCTACGTCGTGGAGGCGTCGGAGGGGAGGCAGTCGTGGGTGAAGCTCGGGCTCGCCTCTGGCGATGAGGTGCTGTTGCACGGCGTGAGCCCGTTCGACTTGAACGAGGACTTCAACAGGGAGTCCTGGGGAGTCTCGCTGCACGTCTCGGTGCGCTGCCAGGCGTGGCATCGCTGGTTCCCGGGCAACGGGGACTATGTCTCTGCGTGGTGCGAGAACCCCTCCTCCTGGGAAGAGGACTGACGCGCCCAGCGGGCGCCCAGGCACTTCTCATACCCTCAGGGGGTATGACGACCTTGCGCCGCCCGTTCCAGCTCACCGCCGCCCCCGCGCTCGCCGCCCTCTTGGCGCTGAGCGCTTGTACGGCCCCCGGAGGGGCCGGGGAGGGGACTTCCGCCGAGAGCACGACGGCGGGTGGGGCCCGGGTGCCCGGCGGCGCCGAAGCCCAGGCGGGCTCGGGAGACGCCGCCACGATCCTCGCTGCGGCTGGCCTGGGCGAGCTGGGTTCCGCGCCCGCCGAGACAGTGGTGGAGGCCCTCGAGGCGATCCCGGTGAACGAGCGCCCGGACGGCCTCTCCGCCTCGGTCACGGCCGGTGCCGTGCGGCTCTCCGGCGCGGACGGTGCGGAGGCGAGCCTCCCGCTCGATCGTTTCTACCTCTCGGTCGCGCCGTTCATCGCCACCACCCACGAGTGCACCTTCCACGCCCCGGTGGGATGCAAGGGCGAACTGGCAAGCACCGAGGCGCGCTTCACCATCACCGACGCCGCGTCGGGGGAGGTGCTGGCCAGCGGGACGCGCCGCACCGCCTCGAATGGCTTTGCCGGCTTCTGGCTGCCAACGAACCGCGCCGTGACCGTCTTCGTCGAGGCGGCGGGCAAGAGCGGCTCCGTGACGACGGGAACGGGCCCCAACGATCCGACCTGCCTCACGACCCTGCAGCTCAGCTGAGCCGGGCGGCGCGCCCCTCGCGCCGCCCACGCCCCGCCCTGGTGGCCGAACCGGGAACCCGGCCAGACGCCGTCGTTCTCTGGACATTTCATGGGCGAAGGCTGTGACCCTGCGCCGACTCCGGTCGCCGACGCTAAGGTGCGGCCGCCGAAGCGGCACAGTATCCCTGTGTCCTCTTCGCAAGAAGCCGGCCCGGCGCCCGCTTCACCCCCGTCGCCGGCCGTGAGCGCGCGGCCACGGCGCGGTGCCCGCCTGGGCGCCGTCGCCGCCAGGGCGCTCCGGCTCGCGGCCTCGGCGCCCTTTTCCCTGCTTTTCGCGGCGGCGATCGTTGTGGCTGCGATCCTCACGGGCCTGGAGCCGGAGAACGGGTGGGCCGCGAGCGCCGACGCAACGCTGAGCCGCATGCAGTGGTGGACGCCGTTGTCCGCGCTCGTGGGATCGGCCTCGCTTCTGGGGCTGGTGGTCGCCGTCCTCCTGAGCCTGAGCGCGCTGGTCTGGGCCGAACGCGCGCTCGGCACGCTGCGCACGGCCGGCGCGGTGCTCATCGGCGGCGCCCTCGCGGTCACGACCGGTGTTTTCGCGGAGGCGGGCATCGCCCGCTGGCCCGGCCTGAGCCCGGCAGAGGGCGAGTGGATCGCCTCGCCGATGATCGGCATGGTCGTTGCTCTCACGGCGGCCAGCGGTGCCCTGGGGACCCTCTGGCGCCGGCGCGTGCTCGTGTTGATCGGCGTCACCGTTGCCCTCTTTGCCCTGTATGCCTCGGACCCCGCCTCGTGGGTGCGCGTGGCCTCCCTCGGCGTGGGGCTCGCCCTGAGCTGGCGCTGGTACGGGGCGGCCACGCCGCTGGCCAGGCTGAACTCCTCCCTCGAGGAACGCCGAAGGATCGTCTCCGGCTTCGTGGCGCTCGTCGGGCTGGGGCCGCTGGCCGGCCTGCTCAGCGGCGGCGGGCGCGGACCCATCGCCCATGCGGCCGAACTCTTCGCCGACGTTGACCGGCGGCTTGTGGTGCGCTGCGCGCACGAGCACCTCAGGATCTGCGACAACGAGACGGCCGCCGTCATCACCCACGGCGCGGGCCCGGCGCTGCTCGCCGCCGTGCCGCTTGCCCTGCTCGTCGTCGCCGCGATCGGCCTGCGCAACGGGCGGCGGGCTGGCTGGTTCCTGGGCCTCGGCACCGCGGCGATGCTTGCCGTGGCGGCGATCGTTGCCGCGGCCACCGGATCCGTTGTGGTGGGCGGGAGCGGCGTGGGGCGCACCCTCGAAAACGTGCTGTGGGGCGCAACGGCGATCGGCCTGCCGATCGCCGTCGTGCTGCTGCTCGTCTCGGGGCGCCGCGCCTTCGAGGTGCGCGCCCCGAGACGCGATGCGGCGCGGCTGGCCGTGGTGCTCGCGGTGTCTTTCGTGGTGCTCGCGGGCGGCTACTTGGTGGCCGAGCCCCTGCTGCGCGCGCAGTGGAACGAGCACATGGACGGCGGCGAGGTGCTCGAGGAGGCCCTGCGGCGCTTCCTGCCGCAGAGCCTCCTCTACGACACGGGAGCCCCGGCCTTTCCACACCGCGGGGCGGCGCTCGTGGTGTGGGGCTGGGTCGGTGTCGTCTTCTGGTTGGTGGTGATCGGTGGCGTGCTGTGGCTCTACCGTCGGGTTGCCGTGGCTGGAACTCACGACCGCGCCGTCTACATCCGCCTGCTACGCGCGGGCGACGCCGGGAGCCTCGGCTGGATCGGCACCTGGGAGGGGGTGACGTATTGGTTCGCCCCGGAGGGCAGGGGCGCCGTGGCGTTCCGGCTGGTCTCCGGCGTGGCCCTGGCGATCTCCGATCCCGCCTGCCTTGAGGGGGAGCGCAGACGGACCCTGAGCGGCTTTATCGAGTACGCGAAGGAACACGGCATGACGCCCGTGTTCTACAGCATCCATGAGGGGACCGCCGCCGTCTTGCGCGAGCTTGGCTTCTCCGACATGACCGTCGCCGAGGAGGCGGTGCTCAACCTGGAGACGTGGAGCATGGCCGGCAAGGCGGGCGAAAAGGTGCGCCAGCCGTACACGCGCGCCCAGCGCGAAGGCCTGCGCATGAAGTGGTGCACCTTTTCCGAACTGACCCCGCGCGAAAACCTCGCGCTGCGCGCGCTGAGCGAGGAGTGGGTGGCGGCCAAGGCCCTGCCGGAGATGGGCTTCACGCTCGGCGGCCTGAAGGAAATGCAGGACGACGACGTGCGGCTGGCTTTAGCGCTCGACGCCCAGGACCGCATTGTTGGCGTGACGAGCTGGCTGCCCACTTACCGGGAGGGCGAGCTGCGCGGCTACACCCTCGACGTCATGCGCCGCGTGCCGGACGGGCCGAACGGGGTTATGGAGTTTCTCATCGCCTCCGTCGCCCTGCGGGTGCGCGAGGACGGTGGGGCGGAGCTCAGCCTGTCGGGCGCCCCGCTGGCCACCTCCGAACCGCAGGAGCCGGGAAGCGTCATGAACGCCGTGCTGGGGCGGGTGTCGGGAGCCCTCGAGCCGCTCTACGGCTTCCACTCGTTGCTGAGGTTCAAGAAGAAATTCCGGCCCGTCCACCGTCGCATGGCGATGTCGTACGCCGATCCTTTGCAGCTGCCCTCCATCGGGCTGGCAGTCGCCAGGGCCTACCTCCCCCAGGCCACGCGCCGCGAGGCGATGCTGGTGGCCAGGGGGTTGATCGAGAGAGGGGACTGAGCCATGGACTGGTTCTGGAACCTGGAGCTTATCGATTCGCCGATCGAGGCCGTGGTGGTGAGTCTGGCCATCGCTTGCGCACTCGCCGTGGCGTGGGCCGCCCGCGGGAGGCGTACCCGGCATCCCCGTCTGCGATGGTTCCTCGCAACGCTGCTCGGCGGCGCCGCGGTGCTCGGGGTCGGCGTGCGCTGGCTGCAGCACCTCGGCACGTTCGAGGGTGCGCTCCCGGACGGCACCGCGCCCTGGG
>JALAHE010000264.1 GCA_022712075.1 Galactobacter sp. | reverse complement strand
TCCACGAGCAGCGAGCCCACGGCGCACACGAGCCACACCAGCACGGGGGTGGCGATCCAGGAGGCGACGCCGGAGATGTGCAGCCCACCGGGGAAGAGCGTCGCGACGACGAGCGCCACGAGCGTGGAGATCAGCCCCACGCCGCCCACGATCGCCTGCGCGTACTTCTGCGCCAGCTTGGTGACGAGGGGCGCGGCGATCGCCTGCATGACCGTGAAGATGAGCACCGCCACGACAAAGCCGGCCGGCTCGAGGCGCACGCCCTCGATGAGCCAGCCGGCCAGCAACAGGGCGATCGCGGAGAGCACCAGCGAGGCGCCCATCGAGAGAAGCGTGCGGATCATGGAGACCTCCGGGGTTCAGCGCGGACGTTGCCCTTGAAATATCTCATGGGCCGCGCGGCGGCGCGAGGCCCGGCTCACGCCGCCGGCGCGGTGAGCGGATCCGGCGCCGAGCGCCGTCGCCCTTCGGCCCCCACCACGGCAAAGCCCTCGCGGACCCAATACTCGTAGCCCCCGATCAGCTCGCGTACATCGGTGTATCCCAGCTCGGCGAGGGTCAGCGCGCCGCGCGTGCTGCCGTTGCAGCCGGGGCCCCAGCAATACACGACGACGGCGGCGGCCGGGTCCGGGGCGAGCTCACCGATGCGCTGGGCCAGCTCGGCGAGGGGCGCGTGTTTGGCCTGCGGCAGGTGGCCCTGGTCCCACGCGGCGGCGTTGCGGACGTCGATCACGAGCGGCGCCTCGCCCGCGGCGCGGGCGGCAGCAAGGTCGGCCGGATCGGTCTCGTAGGCAAGCTTGGCGGCAAAGAAGGCGGCGGCTGAAAGCGGTTCTGTCATGCCTCCATTCCACCGGCACGCTGCGCGCCGCAGAAGGGGCAAGTCACGTCGTTGAGACGGATCCACCGGGGATTCGCCGGTAGTCTCCGGTTCATGCCAACGAATCGACCGCCAGAGCTGGATGCCACCGACCGCGCCCTGATCCGGGCCCTGCAGGCCGACGGCCGTGCCAGCATCGCCGCGCTCGGCCGCGAGGTCTCCCTCTCCCCGAGCGCGGTGTCCGAACGGCTCCGGCGCCTCACCGACGCCGGCGTCGTCACGGGCCACACCGTGACGGTGGACCCGCAGGCGCTGGGCTACCCCATCGCGGCGTTCGTGCGGCTGGCGTACCCCTCGGGGAACTACAAGCCCTTCCACGATCTCGTGGCCGTGACGCCGGAGATCGTGGAGGCGCACCACGTCACGGGCGCCGATTGTTTCATCATCAAGGCGCACGCGCGCTCCATGGCGGACCTCGAGCGCATCACGGGTCGCCTCGCGACCCTCGGCGGCATCACCACCAACGTGGTCTACTCGAGCCCCGTCCCCAGCCGCCCGCTCGATCCAGCCTGACGCCCGTGGAGGCGCCGGGCGCGCCCGCTCAGTGGCCGGCGCGTCCCTGGCGCCAGTACCCCATGAACGCGATGCGCGTGCGGTCCACGCCCAGGTCCCTGACCAGGTGGCGGCGGATCTCCTTGATCACGCCGGCCTCGCCGGCGATCCACGCGTAGTCGTCCGAGGCGTTGTCGACGGGCGCCTCCCACAGCGTCACCTCGTCCACATTCACGTCCTCGGGCTCGGCGCCGCGGGTCGCCGGGGCGCCCGCCGCGCAGCCCTCGGACTCCGCGACCCAGGCCACCGCTTGCTCGCGCACCGCCGGCAGCAGCAACGAACCCACGCCCTGCCCGGGCGAGCGGACCAGCCAGCGCACGTCCACGCCGTCGGGCGCCGCGACGGGCTGCACCTGCCCGGCCTCCGGCACCTCGATGAGCGCCACGCCGCGCGCGGCGCGCGGCAGCGCGTCAAGCACCGAGCACAGCGCCGGCGCGGCCGTCTCGTCTCCGGCGAGCAGCAGGTGCGAGGCGGCGCCCGGCCGGTAATCGATCCCGCCGTAGCCCACGGCCGTGAGCGCGCGGTTGGGCCCCAGAAGGTGGAGCACATCGCCCACGGCGGCCGAGGCGGCCCACGCGGCGGCGGGCCCGCAGCCCTCGCCGAGCGAGCCGTCCGGGCCCACGCCGTGCAGCACGAGGTCCACGTCGAGCACCCGCTCGCCGCCCTCCTCGCGCAGCGCGCGGACGGTGTAGGTGCGCATGACCCCGCGCTCGGACACGGGCGAGGCGAGCCACATCTTGTACCAGCCCGGGTCTCCCCCGCTGGCCATCGGCGCCTCGGGGAAGAGCGGCGTGAGCACGCGCCCGATGGACTCAACCGTCGACCCCTCGGCCGGCACGATCACCTTGAAACGCAGGTCCATCGTCGCCTCGGGCACGCCGAAGTGCTCCAGGTCGGGCCCGCCCAGGACGAGCCGACGCAGGCCGGGCCCCAGCTCGATGACGCGGCGCACCACGCCGCGGAAGGCGAGGGTGTCGGCGTGGGCGGCGGCGGTGCCCGCCGCGAGGGTGATGCTCTGGCTCATGCTTGCTCCTCGTTGCTGTTCCGGACGGTGGGCTTGGCCGGCGCGGTCACCTGGTCCGCCGGGCCGTGAGTGCCCGACGGCGCGGCGTCGCCGCCCGCGCCCGGCTCACCCGAGCGCGTGATGACGGCCTCGGCCCCGGCGCGCGGGACCACCATGGGCGTGCCGGCGACGGGATCGGGGATGACCACGGTCTCGAGGCCGAGCACCTCTCGCACGATGGGCGTCGTGACGACCTCGGCCGGGCTGCCCTGCGCCACGAGCACGCCGTCCTTGAGCGCCACGAGGTGGTGGGCGTAGCGGGCGGCGAGGTTGAGATCGTGCAGCACCATCACCACGGTGGTGCCGCGCCGGGCGTTGAGCTCCCACACGGTCTCCAGGACGTCCACCTGGTGGGCCAGATCCAGGTAGGTGGTGGGCTCGTCGAGAAGCAGCACATCGGTCTCCTGCGCGAGCGCCATGGCGATCCACGCGCGCTGGCGCTGGCCACCGGAGAGGTCGCTCACGACGGAGTCCGCGAGCCCCTGCAGCTGGGTCGAGTCAAGCGCGCGCTCCACCGCCGCGCGGTCCTCGCCGCTCTCGCGGCGCAGGGCCGAACGGTAGGGTGCGCGGCCGTGGGCCACGAGCTCGCGGACGGAGAGCGCCTCGGGCGTGACGGGCGTCTGCGGCAGGAGGGCCACGCGGCGGGCAAGCGCGCGCGGCGCGAGCCGGTGCACGTCGTCGCCGTCCAGCAGCACGCGGCCCGCGCCGGGCTTGAGGAGGCGCGAGAGCCCGCGCAGGAGGGTCGACTTGCCGCAGCCGTTGGCGCCGACGATGACGCTGATGCGCCCGGCCGGGAGCTCGAGGTCGAGGCCCTTCACGATGTCGGCCCCGCCGTAGTTCAGGCGCAGGCCCTCCACGCGCAGCGAGCCGCCCGGGCGGACCGTGGGGTCGGGGGCGAAGCCGGAGACGGGTGCCCCGGCGCTGGGGATCTGGGCGGCTTCACTCACCGCTGGCTCCGATCTTTTGAAAGCAACAGGAGGAGGAAGACGGCGCCGAGCGCACCCGTGACCACGCCGACGGGCAGGCCGTGGCCGATCCCGAAGAGGTGCGCGGCGAGCAGGTCGGAGACCACCACGAGGGTGGAGCCGGTGAGCGCCGTGACCGCGAGGTTCCCTCGGCGGCCCAGGAGGCGCGTCGCGAGGGGGTGGCACATGAAGGCGACGAAGGACAGGGGCCCGACGACGGCCACGGCCACGGCGCACAGCGCCGCCCCGAGCGCCACCACGGCGATCCGCGCGGCGGTGACCCGCACGCCCAGGGCGCGCGCCGCGTCGTCGCCCAGCTCAAGCAGCGCGAGCCGAGGCGCCACGAGCGCCGTGAGCAGCGCCAAGACCGCGAGGCAGAGCGCGAGCAGGCCGAGCTTTTCCCACGTGGCGTCTGTGACGGAGCCGGTGATCCAGCGCAGCGCGTCGGCGGCCGAGCGGACGTCGGTGCGCGTGAGCAGGAGGTTCACGACGGCGGCCAGCGCGGCGCCGATCGCGAGGCCGGAGAGCACGAGCCGAGCGCCCATGTCCCCCTTGCCGAGCGACATCGCGAGGATCGCGGCGGCCACGGCCAGCGCGCCGACGAGCGCGAGGCCCGTGAGGGCCCATCCGCTCACGCCGAGGACGAGCATGCCGATCACCGTGGCGGCCGAGGCGCCGTAGCCCACGCCGATAATGTCGGGGCTCGCGAGCGGATTGCGCAGGAGCCGCTGGAAGAGGCCGCCGGAGAGCGCGAGGGCGGCGCCGGCCAGGACGGCGGCGACGACGGCGGGCAGGCGGTCCTGCAGCACCATGAAGCGCAGGGCTCCGCGGCCGCCGCCCGAGAAGACCTCGAGCAGCTGGGCGGGCGAGGCGATGCGGGCGCCGAGCGAGAGCCGGGCCCAGGCGGCCAGGACGAGCAGAAGGACGAGGCCGGCGCTGACCAGGCCCACGCGTGCGCGGCGGCTCATGCCAGACCCCGCCGTCCGCGCCCCGCGAGGCGCAGCAAGATGAGGAACACGGGGGCACCCACGAGCGCGGTCATGACGCCCACGGGCACCTCGCCGGGCGGGGCGATGACGCGGCCCACGGTGTCGGCGGCGAGCACGAGGACGGGCCCGGCCAGCAGCGAGAGCGGCGCGATCCGCGTCTGCCGCGCGCCGACGAACGGGCGCAGGGCGTGCGGGATGACCAGCCCAACAAAGGCGATGGGGCCGGCGATGGTGGTGGCCGATCCGGCCAGGAGCACCGCGGCGGTCAGGGCGAGGAAGCGCGTGCGGGCGGGGCTGGAACCCAGCGAGGCGGCGACGTCGTCCCCGAGCGCGAGGCGATCGAGAGCGCGGGAGCAGGCCAGGGCGAGGAGCACGCCGGCGGCGAGCACGAAGCCCGGAAGCAGGAGCTGCTCCGGCTGGCGCGCACCGAGCGAGCCGACCTGCCAGAAGCGGAAGGTCTCCAGCTCGTCCTGCCCGCGCAGCAGGATGGCCTGCGTGACCGAGGCCAGCCCGGCGCCGAGCGCCGCGCCGGCCAGCGCGAGCTTGAGAGGCGTGGCCCCGCCCGCCCCGCGCGCGGCGACGAGGTGCACCACGAGCGCCGTCACGGCGGCGCCGGCCAGGGCGAACCAGGAGAGCGTGCCGACGGCAGCGATGCCGAAGAGCCCAATCCCGGCCACGACGGCCAGTGCGGAGCCGGCGTTGAGGCCGAGCAGCCCGGCGTCGGCCAGCGGGTTGCGCGTGGCCGACTGCATCACGGCGCCGCACAGGGCGAGGGCCGCGCCGACCAGCAGGCCGTTGATGGTGCGCGGGATGCGCGAGGAGATGACCACGCCGGCGTCCCCGGCCGCGGCCGGGTCCACG
Source organism: Galactobacter sp. (assembly GCA_022712075.1). GTDB lineage: Bacteria > Actinomycetota > Actinomycetes > Actinomycetales > Micrococcaceae > Galactobacter. The sequence continues at coordinate 13,152 of JALAHE010000264.1, read as the reverse complement.
AGCGCCTGCCACACCTGGGCCAGCGAGTAGCCGCGCGCACCGAAGGCGAGCGAGGCGGCCACCGCGAGCGCGAGCAGCACCAGCAACACGAGGGCCGTCAGGCCCACGCGCGCTGGCGAGGAAACGCCCTGCGCCCCGGGCACCCGCCGTGAGGCGGGCACCCGGGGCGCGCGGGCGTCGTCGTGCTGTGACTTCACAAGAACTGCGCGGCGAAGAGCAGGCGCGGGACTACTTGGCCGCGCTCGCGGCGACGCCCTCAGAGAGCAGGGTGGCGATCTTGTCGACGCCCCAGTTCAGGCTCAGCGGGTTGGCAGCGGAGATGGAGAGCAGGAGCTGGTTGTCGTTGGTGCCCACGAGGCCGCCGTTCTTCACGGCGGGGATGCGGCCGAGCAGCTTGTCTGCCTCGATGGTCTGCTTGCTCTGGCCCTCGGGGAACCACGTGAAGATGATCTGCGAGTCCAGCTCGTCGGCCTTCTCGGCGGAGTAGTTGAAGAAGAAGGCGTCCTTGGTCTCGTTCTCCGTGACGACCGGGGCGAGCTTCATGCCCAGGGCGGTGAGGATCTGCGAGCGGTTGTCGCCGGCGGTGTAGACGTTGATGCCGCCCGTGGCGGGCTCGAAGTTCGCGGCGATCGCGGAGACGTCCTTGAGGTCGGGGTGAGCCGCGGCGGTCTCGGCGAGCTTGGCCTTCGTGTCGGCGATGAGCTTCGTGGCCTCGGCCTTCTTGCCGAGGGCCTCGCCGATCATCTCGGTGGACTGCTCCCACGGCGTGGAATAGGCGGCCTTGCCCGGGCCAACCACCGGGGCGATCTTGGAGAGCTTGTCGAACTGCTCCTGGGTCAGGCCCGAGTAGGCGGCCAGGATGACGTCCGGATCCGCGGCGGCGATGGCGTCGTAGTTGACGTCACCGGAGGGCTCCTCGTAGAAGGTCGGGGCCTTATCCGAACCCTTGCCCGCGCCGAGCTCCTCGAGCTTGGCGTCGGCCCAGTCGGTGGAGTCGTTGGCGTTCATGCCCCAGGTCACCTTGGGCACGGCCACGGGGACCACGCCGAGGGCGAGGGAGGTGTCGCCGTTGACCCACGAGACGCTCACGACGCGCTCGGGCTGCTCCTTGATCTCGGTCTCCCCGTAGATGCTCTCCACCTTGACGGGGAAGGCGGCGGCGTCCGCCGAGGCGGAACCGGACGGGGTGGAGGCGGAACCGGAATCCCCCGCGCCGCAGGCGGTGAGGGAGAGAACGGCGAGGCCGGCCACGGCGGTGGCGGCAAAGGCGCGACGAATCAGCGACATGGGAGTGAAGTCCTTCGACAGGCAAACAATGAACCGCCGCTAAGAGTAGATGCACCTGAAGAGATTAGGCAAGCAAGTTATTCCCTAATGTGACTCCGGAGACATATGAGAGAAGTACCCGATACCGCCCTTGAACCGCTACTCGGAAGTAGCTTTACTCCTCGGTAGCGTGACGCGAGTCACATGTTGCCGTGCTCCGCAGCCTGGCCGCCCACGCAGCCATCACACCGGTCCCAGCCCCCTGCGGAGGTCCCATGTCATCCCGCGCTTCCATGAGCACGCTCTATCACGGCATCATCACGTCGCTCCTCGCCCTCTTCCTCATCGCGATGGTGGCGATCTACGCGCTCGTCAGCTCCAAGGTGAGCAACGGCGCCCTCCAGCTGGACGACGGCGCCGATCGCGTCTCGACCGGCGTCGTCGCCTTGAAGGACGGGGCGGCCAAGGCCGCCGACGGCGCGACCCAGGTCTCCGACGGAGCGACCAAGCTCGCGGACGGCGCCACCAAACTCCACGACGGCAGCACCAAGGTCGCCGACGGCGCCAAGGACCTCGCGGACGGCACGGGTGAGCTCTCCACTGGCGCGGACACCCTGAATGAGGGCGCCCAGAAGGCGGCGACCGGCGCCGGGGACCTCAAGCAAGGCACCGGGACGCTGAAAAATGGCACGTCCGAACTGGCCGACGGCGCTCGCACGGCGGCTGCCGGGGCAAACAAGCTCAGCGACGGCGCGGGTGATCTCAAGGACGGCACGCAGCTTGCGGCCAGCGGCACGAAGGAACTCGACGCTGGAGCCGACAAGCTCAATACGAAGCTCAACAAGGTCGAGAAGGGCGGCAACAAGCTCGCCGACGGCACCACCGCCGCGCTCGACGGCGCGCAGAAGCTCGCAGGCGGCACCAACGAGCTCAACGACGGTGCGCAGCGCCTCGACTCCGGGGCCCAGCAGCTGGCGGACGGCTCCGCGGCAGTGGCCGATGGAACCGATCTCGTCGCGGCCGGCGCACAGCAGCTCGCCGGCGGCGCCACCGAACTGAAGGACGGCGCGGGCGCCCTCTCGGCCGGCGCATCCAAGGCCTCTGCGGGAGCGACCGCCCTGGCGGCAGGAGCCGCCAAGGCTTCCGACGGCGCCACGACCCTCGCGGCAGGAGCCGCTAAGGCCTCCGCAGGCGCACAGCAGTTTGCCCCGGGTGCCAAGCAGATTCAGGACGGCGCGGCCGAGCTCTCGGCCGGGGCCACCAAGGCGTCCGACGGCGCCAAGCTGATCGCCGGTGGCACGGCCAAGGCCAGCGCCGGCGCGGCCGATCTGAGCGACGGGCTCGAGAAGCTCCGCGCTGGCACGTCCACCTTGCCCGCCGACACGAAGACGCTCGCCACCGGCGCGGCTGCAGTGGACACGCAGATGCAGAACATGAAGGCGATCCTGGCCGGGTCCGATGCCGACGCGGTGAAGCTCGCCAAGCTGCAGGCCATCGTCAACGGCACGGCGCCCTACGCCACGGCCGTCAAGGACGGCACGGCCAAGCTCGCGGCCGCCGCGCCCACCCTGTCCGGGGGTGTCGCCCAGGCGGCCGACGGCGCGGCCAAGTTGGCAGACAAGACGACCGGCCTCCCGGCTCTGGCCGCGGGTGCGGCGCAGCTCGCCGACCCGGAGACGGGCCTCCCGGCCCTCGCCGCCGGCGCCGATCGCCTCTCCGCTGGCGCCGAGAAGCTCGGCGCGGGCGCCGCCCAGCTCGCCGACGAAAAGACCGGCCTCCCGGCCCTCGCCGCCGGCGCAGCCCAGCTCGCCGACGAGAAGACCGGCCTCCCGGCCCTCGCCGCCGGCGCAGCCCAGCTCGCGGACGCCAAGACCGGCCTCCCGGCCCTCGCCGCCGGCGCCAAGGCCCTGTCCGACGGCGCATCGAAGGTCGACGCAGGCGCACAGTCGCTGGCGGGCGGCGCGTCCACCGTGGCCGACGGAGCGGCCCAGGTCGCCGACGGCACGGCGAGCCTCTCGGAGGGTGCCTCGGCCCTGGCCGGCGGCACGTCCCAGGTCTCCCAGGGCGCCTCCGCCCTGGCAGGCGGCCTCGGTCAGCTGAACCACGGCTACCGCACCACGGCGCTCGACCCCAAGACGGGCGACCCGCTGGGCATGCTGAAGGCCATGTCCATGACGGCCGACGGATCCGGCACTCTTGCCTCCGGCACCCAGAGGCTCAAGGACGGCGCTGCTCAGCTCAACGCGGGTGCGGGCAGGCTTCAGGATGGTGCCGGTGATCTCGCAGCCGGCAACCAGAAGATCGCCGACGGCGCCGACAAGCTGGACGCCGGTGCCACGAAGCTCAACGACGGCGCGGGCAAGCTCGCGGACGGCAACTCGAAGCTGGCCGAGGGAAGCGACAAGCTCGCCACCGGCGCCAAGAAGCTGGACAACGGCGCGAACCGCCTCGAGGACGGAACCGCCTCGCTCGACGAGGGTGCAGGGACGCTGGACACCGGGGCGCAGACCCTGGCCACGGGCGCCGGCTCGCTCGCCGAGGGCAATGGCAAGCTGGCCGAGGGCACCGAGACCCTGAACTCGGGCACCACCCAGCTCGCTGACGGCACGGAGGTGCTGCGCGCGCAGTCCTCGGCGGTCTCGCTGCAGGGCGTGCTCTCCAGCCCGTGGGCCTGGTTCCTGCTCGTCCCGCTGGCGCTGCTCGTGGTCCCGCTCGTCATGCTCGGCATGGCGCGCCGCCGCCTGAGCTAGCCAGCCCGGCCCTCGCGGGCCACCCCGCCGGATCCCGCCGCACTCTGCTGAGAGCGGCGGGATCTGGCGCGTCCGGGCGTCATCGTGCCATGATTGGGATTCGTCAATCACACGCCGTCTTGGCCCGTCCCGACAGGAACAGCATGTCCCTGCGCGCCCTCGCGCCCTTCCGCCACGCGCCCTTCCGCGTGCTCGCCTCCGCGCTCGTCATCAGCGTGTTCGGGCACGGGCTCTGGGCCGTCTCGCTCGTCTATCAGGTGCGCGAGCTCGGCGGCGGCATGCTGGAACTCTCCCTCGCGACCACCGCCCTCGCCATCGGCCTGCTCGCGTGCGTGCTCGTGGGCGGCGTGGTCGCCGACCGCCTCCCCCGCCGCCGTATCCTGCTCACCGTCGAGATCGCCGACACCCTGACCGTCGGCACCGTGGCCGTGCTCGCCCTCACGGGCACGGTGCAGCTCTGGCACCTCGTGGTCGCCGCGGCGCTCGTCGGCGCGAGCGCCGCCTTCTTCTTCCCCGCCTACTCGGCGCTGCTCCCGAGCGTGCTCCCGGCTGAGGACCTGCTCGCCGCCAACGGCTTCGAGGGCGCCGCCCGCCCGGCCCTGCAGCAGGCGGCCGGCCCGGCCACGGCCGGCTTCATCGTCGCCGCAGCCTCCCCCGGCGTCTCGCTCGCCCTGCTGGCCGCCTGCCACCTCGTGGCCGCCGTGGTGCTGTGTTTCCTGCCGCCGGAGCGACCGGGCGCCCACGGTGCCAAGGCCCCAGTGCCCGACGCCGCTTCCTCGCCCCGCGTCGCCAGCTCGCCTGAGCCGGCGCCCGCCTCGGGCGAGCCGGCGGCGGGCGGTGAGCCCACGCCGTCGGGCACCTCCTCACCCCTCAGGGACGCCCTCGAGGGCGTCAAGTACACGGTGCGCACGCCGTGGCTGTGGTGGACGCTGCTCTTCGCGTGCGTCTCGGTGCTGAGCACCGTGGGACCGCTCGAGGTGCTCCTGCCGTTTGTGGTCTCGGACCAGCTCGGCGGGGACTCGCGCATGTTCGGCGGCCTGCTCGCCGTAGCCGGCGTCGCGGCGATGATCGGCTCGCTCTTCACCGCCTCGCGCCCGCTCCCCCGCCGCTACCTCACGTGGATGCTCGCGGCCTGGGGGCTCGGCACGCTGCCGCTCGCGGCCGTCGGCTTCGTGACGTCGTGGTGGATCGTGGCGGTCGGCGCCTTCATCTACGGGGCGACCGGCGCGTTCGGTCAGGTCATCTGGGGCACGTTGCTCCAGCGCCGCGTGCCGCGGCACATGCTGGGCCGCGTCTCCTCGCTCGACTTCTTCGTCTCGCTCGCGCTCATGCCGCTCTCCATGGCCTTGGCCGGGCCGCTCGCGAGCGTGCTGCCCATGTGGAGCATCTGGGTCGCGGCCGGCGTGGTCACCCCGCTCGTTGCGGCGCTGGCCTGGTGGCGCGGGCGCCTCGGCCACGACGAGCTGGCCCACCCGCTGGACGCCGACGCGCGCGCCGGGTCCCGCGAAGAAGTGCGGCCCTGAACGCCAAACGGCCCGATCGCTTCACAACTGCGCGAACCTCGCGGCAGTTCTGAAGCGATCGGGCCGTTTCAGCGGCTGGATCCGGGCCTAGCTCAGGCGCCGGCCCCAAGGGTGATCTCGCCGAGCGCGCGCTGCGCCAGGTCGTTGACGGTGCCGAATCGGTGCGCGGTCATGGACACGGCCTGCTCGCGCACGAACGGCAGCATCTCCACGCGGCCGGCGCTCGTCACGGGCTCGGCGTACACGGCCACGTCCGGGCGGCCCTGCGTCGCGGCGAAGGTCGCCGCCACCGTCTCGGGGGCGTCGGGGCCCGCGATGCGCAGGCGCTCAACCTCGCGCGGGCCGGCCTGGGCGGCGCGGGCCGCGCGCTGCTCCCAGCCCGCGAGGTCCTCGGCGTAGACGGCCACGCCGGCCGAGCGCAACGCGGCGGTGACCGCCTCGGGGAAGGCCGTCGGCACGGAGACGCTCAGCGTGGGGGCCGCGGCGGTGCCTGCACCCTTCACCGTGGCGGCGTGGGCGCGCAGGCCCGCCGCCACGACGCGCACCGTCTGGGCCACGTCCTGCGCCGAGGCGCCGGCGGAGCGCACCGTCACGGGGACGGGGCGGTAGCGCAGGGCGTTGATCTCGACGCCCACCTTCGAGACGTCCCGCGAGCCCTCGAAACGGGCCGCCGCCGCCACGTCGGCGCCACTGGCCGCGCGCAGCCAGGCCGCCTCGGGCTCCGGGAGCACGGCGGTGGCCGCCTTCACAAGGCGCGACACCGCGTCGTCGGGCTGGGTGACCTGAGTCGCGGCGGGAGCCGCGTCCTCCCACTGGGAGAGGCCAACCAGGTAGTTGGGGCCGCCGGCCTTGGTGCCGGCACCCACGGCCGAGCGCTTCCAGCCGCCGAAGGGCTGGCGCTGGACGATCGCGCCCGTGATGCCGCGGTTGATGTAGAGGTTGCCGGCCTCGACGTGCTCGGCCCAGTAGGCGATCTCCTCGGCGTCCAGCGAGTGGATGCCGGAGGTCAGGCCGTAATCGATGGCGTTGACGTGCTGCACCGCCTCCTCGAGGGTCGCGGCCGTCATGACGCCGAGGACTGGGCCGAAGTACTCGGTCAGGTGGTACTCGCTGCCGGGCTGCACGCCCACGCGCACGCCGGGGCTGTAGAGGCGACCGGAGTCATCAAGCGAGGCGGGCTTGAGGGCCCAGGACTCCCCCTGGCCCAGCTGGGTCAGGCCGCGCTGCAGCTTCTCCTGCGGCACCTCGACCACGGGACCCATCTGCGTGCGGGGATCGGTGGGCCAGCCCACCTTGAGCGAGCGGGCGGCGTCGATCAGCTGGCGGTGGAAGCGCTTGGAGGTGGCCGCGCGGCCCACGAGGATCACGAGCGAGGCGGCGGAGCACTTCTGGCCGGCGTGGCCGAAGGCCGAGAGGACCACGTCCTTGGCCGCGAGGTCGAGGTCGGCCGAGGCCGTCACGATGATGGCGTTCTTGCCGGAGGTCTCGGCGAGCAGCGGCAGGTCCGGGCGGAAGCCGCGGAAGAGCTGCGCGGTCTCGTAGCCGCCCGTCAGGATGAGGCGGCCCACGGCCGGGTGGGAGACGAGCTGGGTGCCCAGCTCGCGCTCGCCCAGGTGGACCAAGGCCAGGACGTCGCGGCTCACGCCGAAGTCGTCGAAGGCTGCCCAGAGGCACTCGATCATGACGGCGCCGGAGCGCTTGGAGAGCTCGGCCGGCTTGATGATCACCGTGGAGCCGGCGGCGAGCGCGGAGAGCGTGGAGCCGGCCGGGATGGCCACGGGGAAGTTCCACGGCGGGGTGACCACGGTGAGGTTCACGGGGACGGCCGTGGCGCCGTCGACCTGCTCCAGCTCCAGGCCAAGGCGGGCGTAGTAGTGGGCAAAGTCGATGGCCTCGGAGACCTCGGGATCGCCCTGATCAATGGTCTTGCCGGTCTCGGCGCCCATGACGGCGAGCAGATCGGCGCGGCGGGCCTCGAGGTGCTCCCCGGCGCGGTGCAGCACGGCGGCGCGGCCCTCGGCGCCGAGCGCGCGCCAGGCGGGGGCGGCGGCGAGCGAGGCGGCGACGACGGCCTCCAGCTGCTCCTCCGTGTCCAGGTGGGCGGCGGCGATGGTGTCCTCGCCCAGCCGGGTGGAGGCCATCGCGGAGACGATCTCGCGGCCCCAAGCGCGGTTGCCTGGCAGGTCCGGATCCGAGTCCGGGGTGTTCTCGAAGGTCCCATGGGCGGAGATCTCCGGAAGGGACTCGGTGGCGCGGTCCTGCGGGCGGCGCGGGCCGGGGACCACGCTGGCGCGCTCGCGCAGCTCGCCGAGGGAGGCGCGGAAGCGCTCCTCCTCGCGGGCGAAGAGCGCGGGGACGGCGTCCAGCTCGAAGACGGCCGACATGAAGTTCTCCTGGCTCGCGCCCTCCTCGAGGCGGCGGATCAGGTAGGCGATGGCCACGTCGAACTCGGATGGGTGCACCACGGGCGTGTAGAGCAGGAGCGAACCCACGTCTCGGCGGACGGCCTCGGCCTGGCTCGTGGCCATGCCGAGCAGCATCTCGAACTCCGTGCCGGAGGTGATGCCGCGGGCCTGCATGAGCTGGTGGGCCAGCGCCACGTCGAACAGGTTGTGGCCGGCGATGCCGAGCTGCAGGTTGGCGAGGCGCTCCGGGTAGAGCGCGTAGTCGAGGACGGCCTTGTAGCTCGCATCCGAGCCCTGCTTGGTGTCCCACACGGTCTGCTCCCAGCCGTGCATCTTGGCCTCGACCTGCTCCATGGGCAAGTTGGCGCCCTTGACGACGCGGACCTTGATGGGCGCGCCGCCGGCGGCGACGCGGGCCGCAGCAAACTCCTGCAGCTCGATCATGGCGCCGAGCGCGTCCGGCAGGTACGCCTGCAGCACGATGCCGCCGCGGACGTCGCTGAACTCGTCCTCGGAGAGCAGTCGCTTGAACACGGCGAGCGTCAGGTCCAGGTCCTTGTACTCCTCCATGTCCAGGTTGATGAAGGTGCGCGGGCTGGAATCGCGCGCGGCGCGGTAGAGCGGGCGCATCTTCTCGACGATGTGGTCAACGGCCTCGTCGAAGGCCCAGTGGTTGTGCGGCGCCACGGTCGCGGAGACCTTGATGGAGACGTAGTCGACGTCGGGGCGCTGGATCAGCGCGAGCGTGCCGGCGAGGCGGCGGTCTGCCTCGTCCTCGCCCAGGATGGCCTCGCCGAGCAGGTTGATGTTCAGGTCGGTGCCGTCGCCGCGCAGCTTGGCGATGGACTTGCCGAGGCGCGCGTCGGTCGCGTCAATGATGAGGTGGCCCACCATGGAGCGCAGGGCGCGGCGGGCGATGGGCACGACGACGCCGGGCAGCACGGGCGCGAGGACGCCGCCGATGCGGACGGCGGCCTTGAGGTACCAGGGGAGGAAGGCCGGCACCTTGGGTGCCAGGGCCTTGAGTTCGTGGGCGGCAACCCGCAGGTCCTCGGGGCGGACCACGCGGTCGACGAAGCCGACGGTGAAGTCGAGGCCGGCCGGGTCCTTCAGCACGCCGGCGAGGCGCTGAGCCGAGACGTCGGCGGGAATGCTCGAGGCGGTGCTCAGCCAGCTGCGCACCTGCGCCACCGACTGATCGGCGAGGTCCCACGGCCGGGCGGCGCCGGCGTCGGGGGCCGCGGGCAGCTGGGTGTGGCTGAGTCGCGAGGAAAGGGGGGCGCCCTGCGGCGCGGCGCCGCTGGTGCGCGGCGAGGAGGCGGTGCTCATGAGGGGTGCTCCTGGGACGGAACGGGCGCCGGGCATTCCCCGGCACCATCAAGTATCGAAAGAGTGGCCGTTCGGTTACAGCGATAAGATGTGAACGATACTGTTCGTGTTTCCCGAACATTCGAAGGGGTGCCCCGATGCTCGATCTTCACCGCCTGAGGCTGCTGCGCGAGCTGGCCCTGCGCGGCACCGTGCTGGCCGTCGCCGAGGCCCTGAACTACGCCCCCTCCACGGTGTCGGCGCAGCTCACCCGCCTCGAGAAGGAGGCGGGCGTCGAGCTCCTCCAGCCCTCCGGCCGCGGCGTGCGCCTGACCCCCGCTGCCCAGGTCCTCGTGGCCCACGCCGAGGAGCTGCTCAACGGCATGGAGCGCACGGAGGCCGCCCTCGCCGCCTCCCAGCGCGAGGTCAGCGGCACGGTGCGGCTGTCCATGTTCCAGACCGCCGCGCTGGCCCTGCTCCCCGGCACGCTGCGCCGCCTGCGCACCGAACATCCGCTCCTGCGCGTGGAGATGACGCAGCGCGAGCCCGAGGCGGCGCTGCGCCAGACCTGGGCCCGCGAGTTCGACGTGGTCGTGGCCGAGCAGTATCCGGGCCACGCCGCCGAGCACTTCCCCGACATGGAGCGCACGCCGCTGGCGCTCGATCCCCTGCGCCTCGCCGTCCCGCCGGAGGCTTCCGGCCCGTTCGCCAGCATCTCCTCGCTCGCCGACGCCGCCCGCGTGCCGTGGGTCCTGGAGCCGGCGCCGGCCGCGAGCCGACACTGGGCCCTGCAGCAGTGCCGCGTGGCGGGCTTCGAGCCGGACGTTCGCTACGAGTCCGCCGACCTCCAGGCGCACCTGCAGCTCGTCGAATCCGGCCTCGCCGTCGCGATCCTGCCCGGCATCCTGGGCGGCTATCGCACGCCGCGGGTGCGCTGGGTTGACCTCGAACGCGGCCCGCACCGCGAGATCTTCATCGCCGTGCGTTCCTCCTCGGCCCAGCACCCGGCCGCCGTGGCGCTGCGCCGCGCCCTGGAGGCCGAAGCGGCCGCCCTCCAAGCGGCCCAGTCGACCCAGGCGGCCCCGCCGGCCTGAGCCCACCCAAGCCGGCGCACGCCGGTCCGAAACCCGCCCCGGCACCCGGCCGCGCCCGGGCACCGGGGCAACCCCACGCCGTCGTGCATCAAGGAGACCAGGCCCCGTGAGCCAGGTCACAGAATGGTTACAGCGGCGCGACGCACTTGACCACACGCCGGACGAACCCTAGCCACGGGGCCCCGAGTGCGGCACGCTTCCGGGCATGTCATCCGCACAGACCTGGCAAATGGCTGCCATCATCGTCTACCTCGCCGCTATGGTCGGCATCGGGCTCTACGCCTGGCGCAAGACCAAGACGGGCGAGGACTTCCTGCTGGCCGGGCGCGATCTCAAGCCCGGCGTCGCCGCCCTGTCCGCCGGCGCCTCCGATATGTCCGGTTGGCTCCTCATGGGCCTGCCCGGCGCGCTGTACCTGACGGGCCTCGTGGAGGCCTGGATCGCGATCGGCCTGACGCTCGGCGCCTGGCTGAACTGGTTCCTCGTAGCTCCGCGCCTGCGCGCCTACACGGAGATCGCCAACAACTCGATCACCGTCCCGAGCTTCCTCGGCCACCGCTTCCGCGACAAGACGCACCTGCTGCGCATCGTCTCCTCGGTCATCATCCTGGTGTTCTTCACGTTCTACGTGGCGAGCATGCTCGTCTCGGCCGGCAAGTTCTTCCAGTCCTCGTTTGCGTGGCCGTATCTGACGGGCATGCTCGTCATCGGCGTCATCACGGTGGGCTACACGCTCTTCGGGGGATTCTTGGGGGTCTCCCTGACGGACGTGGCCCAGGGCCTGCTGATGTTCGCGGCGCTCATCGCCGTGCCGATCGTCGCCACGATCCACATGGGTGGACCCGGCCGCGTGATCGAGCTGATCAACCAGGCCGACCTCGCCGAGGGCCTGCACCACCTCTCGTGGACGGGAGGCGGGCTCACGGGCCCCACGTTCATCGCGATCGTCTCCGGCCTGGGCTGGGGCCTCGGCTACTTCGGCCAGCCGCACATCCTGGCCCGCTTCATCGCGCTGCGCTCCCCGCAGGACGCGCCAACGGCCCGCCGCATCGGCATCGGCTGGATGGCGCTGTGCATGCTCGGCGCGATCGTCACGGGCCTCATCGGCGTCGCCTGGTTCCAGGAGCAGGGCACCCGCCTCTCCGACGCGGACGCCGAGACCGTCTTCCTGCAGCTGAGCCAGATCCTCTTCCACCCGTTCGTCGCCGGCCTGGTCCTGGCGGCCGTGCTCGCGGCGATCATGTCCACGATGTCCTCGCAGCTCATCGTGTGCTCCTCGGCGCTCGTGGAGGACCTCGCCGGCCTGCGCAAGGTCAAGGCCTCCCCCACCACGGCGCTGTGGCTCGGCCGCGGCGGCGTGGCGCTCGTGGCCGTCATCGCCGCGATCATCGCCCTGGACCCCGGCTCGTCGATCCTGCAGCTCGTGGGCTTCGCGTGGGCCGGCTTCGGCGCCGCGTTTGGCCCGTTGCTGATCCTCGGCCTGTTCTGGCGCAAGGTCACCGCCATGGGCGCGCTGACCGGCATGGTCGGCGGCGCCGTGGTCTCCTTCATCTGGGGCTCGCTGCGCCTGGCCAAGAACCCGGGCTTCACGCTCTACGAGATCATCCCCGGCTTCGCCGTGTGCCTGGTCCTGACCGTCGTGGTCTCGCTGCTCACGCGGCAGACCAACCCCGACGTGGACGAGGAGTTCGAGACCGTCGTCTCGATGACCAAGAAGACGCCGGCGCGCGTCTGACCCCGGGTACCGCTCAGCGCCGCCCCCGCCTTCACGGCGGGGGCGGCGCTGTTGTGTGCGCGGGCGTGGGCGCCCGTCGCCGGGTGGACCCGCGGGGTGCCCGACGGCGCGTGGCCGGTTTCGCGCCAGCGGGGCCCGGGCGCAGGGCACCTCAGGCGACGGCCTGCAGATCGGTGCGCGGCCCGAGCACGCTGATGAGCGCGAGCTTCTCGGCGTCCGGCGTGCCGGGGTTCGCCGTGTAGACGATGAGCGTCTGCTCTTGGTCCGGGTCGAGGAGCAGCTGGCAGTTCAGGCTCAAGGCGCCCACCTCCGGGTGCAGGAACACCTTCTCCTGCGTGAAGCGCAGGCCCACCTGATGCTCGTGCCAGAAGGCTGCGAACTCGGGGCTGAGATCGCGCAGCCGCGCCGCGAGCCGCGCGGGCGCCGACGCGCGGCCGAGCCGCGTTGAACGCTCCCGCAACTGCGCCGTGTATACGCGCCCGTGCTCCTCGTGGCGCTCCTGCGGGTGGAAGCCGCGCGACTCCGGCTCGGTGAACCAGCGGAAGATGAGGCTCGCCCGCTCCCCCGTGAGCGCCGTCCTCTCCCCCAGGAGTGCGGCGGCCGGCGGGGTCTGGAGCAGCGTCACCCCAAGCGAGTTGATGACCTCCGCCGGGGTGTCGCGCAGCCGGTCCATGACGCGCTGCAGGCCGGGGCTCACGTGGTCCATGCGCACCGTGCGTTCGGGCGTCGCGTAGCCGGCCAGCGTGAAGAGGTGATCGCGCTCGTCGAGCGTCAGGCGAAGGGTCCTAGCCAGGGCCCCGAGCATCTGCTCCGAGGCTCGCTGGCCGTCACCGCGCTCGATCCTGGCGTAGTAGTCGGGCGACATCCCGCTCAGCGCTGCGACCTCCTCGCGGCGCAGGCCGGACGTCCGGCGCCTCGCGCCCCGCGGCAGGCCCACGTCCTCCGGCTGGATCGCCTCCCGCCTGCTGCGCAGGAAGTCCGCAAGCTGTGCCCCGTCCATGCCCGTCCCCTCGTCGCTGTGCCGCTCCGGCCGGCGCCAGCCCGAAAACCGGGCCACGCGTCGTCGTGCCC
>JALAHE010000263.1 GCA_022712075.1 Galactobacter sp. | reverse complement strand
GTGGCGCCGAGCGGGACGCTCGCGCCGCCCGTGGCCGAGTCAACGAGAACCAGGTCGAGCCGCGGGGCGAGCGCGTGGACGTACACGGCGTCGGCCGAGCCGGGACCCAGCCTGGCCTCGATCAGGCCGGCGGCCGCGCCGGGACGCAACCACGCGCCGTCGGGCAGTTCCTCCGACTCAATGCCGAGGTCCAGGACCGAGAAGCGCGGCGCGTGCGCGTACAGCGCGCCGCTCGCGGCCGGGGCGCTCGGCGCCACGCCGGCGCGGGACAGCACGGCGGCCGTGCCCACGGCGAGCGGGACCGAGGTGGCGGCGGCGAAGATCTCCCACTCGCCGTCCATGCGCTCGGCGGCATAGACGTTGTCGCCCTCGAGCCGAGTCTGCTCCCAGCCGCTCGCGATGAGCACGGCGGCGCGCAGGACCACGAGCGGCCACAGGGCGCGCAGCTCCGGCTCGTCCAGTGGAAGGTACTCGAGATACGCGCTCACGGCCTCGAGGCACGCGAGCGGGTCCTCGCGGCGGTGGTGCAGGAGCGAGGAGACGCTCACGGCGATCTCGGCGACGCGCCAGCCGATCGCCAGGTCGCCGAGGTCGATCACGGCGTGCGCCAGCGGGCGGCCGTCCGGGCCGGGGGTGCCGATGACGTTGTCGTCGGTGAGGTCGCCGTGGATGGGTTGCGTGGGCAGGCCCGGCGCCTGCGCCTCGACGGCACGCCACGCCTCCTCGGCAGCCCCGAGCACGGCGGCCCGGCGGCCGTCGTCGGGCACAGCCCCGGCGAGCCGGCGCACCACATCGATGCCCCGGCGCAGGTCCCATTGCAGCTCGCGGCGCAGGCCGGGGCCGGCGAGCGGCGCGAGGGCCACGTCAACGCGGCCCGCCAGGTCTCCCACGGAAGCCAAAGCCGCCTTGGAGAGGTAGCCAGCATCCACGAGGGAGCCCCCGGGCAGGTACTCCATGAGGCGCGCGAAGTGCTGCACGCCGTCGGCGTCTTCGATGCGCTGGAGGCGCTCACCGTCGGAGCCCGGGAGGAAGCGCGCGGCCGGGATGCCGGCGGAGGCGAGCGCCTCGGCCGCGCGGCACTGCGCATCGAGTTCCTCCTCGGAGAAGACGGCGTTGTCGATCTTGAGCACGCCGGCGTTGGCGCCGCCCACGGCCAGGAGGAAGTTCCGGTCCTGATTCGAGCCGAGCTCGGTGGCCGTGGCGTCGAGGCCGAAGTTCTCCTTGGCCACGCTCGCGGCCAAGACCTCGTCCACGGCGGGGCGCTTGAGGCCAAAGTCGAGCGGCGGAACGGCGCCGGGCACGGCGGGGACGGGCGGCGGAACGCTCGCCTTCGTGTCCGCCTCGACGGGCCGGGAGCCCTGCTCGGGGGTGCGCGGGGTGTTCGGCTGGGTGCTCACGCTGCTCCTCGACGTCTGGCCGCGCTTGGCGCGGGCGCGCGGCATCGCCGGGCGCCTTCCCATCGTCGCCGGGTGTGAGCGCGTTCACAAGGGCTGGGGTTACCGTGACCCCATGAGCACGGTTCTCGACGCCCGCAACGCCACGCCCTTGCCGGAGCTGGAGCGCCGCGCCCGCGTGCTCGCCGAGCTGAGCCGCACGCCGGAGGCAAGACTGGGCGGGGCCCGCGTGGTGGGCTGGGAGAACGGGGCCGGGGACAGCGCAGCGTGGGTCCTCCCCGGTGACGGGACCGCGTTGTTGCTCGTGCTCGATCACGAGAGCGAGCTCAACCTCTATGTCGAGGCGGAGGCCGGGGACCAGCTGCGGATGTACTCCGGCGTGCCGGAGGCGCTGCGGGCGCTCGTGGTGGGACTGCCGGACGAGTCGGTGTTCCTGGCGCTCGGCTCCGGCGCGGAGGCGGCGGCCGTCGCCTCCGGCGTGGCCTTCCTGCACGACGGCGTGTGGTCGCTTTCCCCGGGGCTCCTCGCCTTGTGCGCGGAGCGGGGCCTGGATCCGCTCGTCGACTCGGGGCTGAACTTCTGCCTGCACGAGTACCTGCTGGGGAGCGAGTTCACGGTGCAGGCGTTGAGCGCGCGCGACCCCGAGGCGCGCTGGGGCGTTGACGCCGCGGGCGTCGCGGAGGCGTTCCGGGTCGCCGGGGCGTAGCCGCGGAGGGTCAGGCGGGACAAGGCCCTGCGACCACGAGTGGGTCGCCGGTGGGCCGACGCGAACGCGGCGCTAGCTCAGCTGAAGCAGCTGCAGCGCGCCGACCGAGGCCGGCAGGACGGCCGCGGCGAGCACGCCGCTGCGCAGCACGTGCGGGCCGAGCGCAATCTTCACGCCCGAGGCCTTACACCGCCAGAGCCACAGGAGCGTGGCGAGCGAGCCCCACGGCGTGACGATGGAGCCGGCGTTCGCGCCGATGAGCAGGGAGACGGCGCGACCCGTGCCGTCGTCCACGCCGGGCTGCAGGGCCAGGAACGCCGGGAGGTTGTTGACGAGGTTGGAACCGAGCGCTCCGACGAACGCGACGCGCAGTTGCTCCGTGAAGCCGTGGCCGTCGCCGAGCAGCGAGGCGAGCCACGCGTCCAGGCCGAGCGGGCCGAGCACGCGGACCACCACAAACAGCGCGAGCACCACGAGCGCCATGACCCACGGGACGCGCAGCTTGCGCCAGGAGCGGCCGCGCTTGGCGTAGGCCACGGTCAGCACGACGGCGGCGGCGACGGTGGGCCAGGCCGGTTCCACGCCCAGCCCGAAAAGGACCGCAAGCGCCACGCAGACGCCGCCGGCGAGCCAGAGCATGAAGGGGTCCCGCGGTTTGGGTGCGGCCGGCATGCGGAAGCGCCCCTTCAGCACGCGCGGCCAGAAGACGGCGACGGCGATCACCGTCACGACGCTCGCGGTGAGGGCTGGCAGCCAGGTGGACGCCGTGAACTGGCCCTGCAGGGGCGAGCCGTGCATGGCGGAGGAGAGCAGGTTGGTGAGATTGGAGACCGGCAGGAGGAGAGAGCCGGTGTTGGCGAGCCACACGGCGGTCACGGCAAACGGCACGGGGTCCAGGCGGGCGCGCTTCGCCATGGCAATCGCGACGGGGGCAACGAGGACCGCCGTGGTGTCGAGGCTCAGGACGCTCGTGGTCACGAGGCACAGGAGCACGAGGCCGATCCAGAGCGGCAGCACGCGGCCGCCGGAGAGCCGCAGGAGCGCGTGTCCCGCCACGTCGAACACGCCCACCCGGTCGCAGATCTCCGCCACAAGGGCGATGGCCAACAGGAAGATCAAGACGGGCAGCACGGTGGCCAGGAACTCAAGCACGGCTCAGCATAGGCCCCCACCCCGACGGCGAGCCCCGCACGGGGGCGCGCCGTCGGGGGCGCGTCGTCGGGGGCGCGCCCCCGTGCGGGGC
>JALAHE010000262.1 GCA_022712075.1 Galactobacter sp. | reverse complement strand
CCCCCTTCCACTCGCCCCCGCCGGCCACGCACCCGGCCCCCCCCGGCCCGTCTGCCGGCGGCGCCCCCCCCCGCGCCCGCGGGGCCGCCGCCCACTCTGCCGCGCTGACGTCCCCACGTCAGCACCCTGTCAACACCCTGCCCGCCCGGGGCGCCACGCGCCCCGGGCCCTGCCATCGCCCGGGGGATCCCCGCGGCGAGAAGGAGAAGTATGAGTACCCCCACGCGGGCGATGCAGCCCGGGGCCGAAGGCCGGCGGCCCGCCTTCCGTGACGTTTTGAGCTCGCTCGCCTCCGCCCAGAAACCGGGGGCGGGCGTCCCGGCGTATATGCGCTGGGTCAATCGACGCGCGGCCCGGCCCTTGGCCGCCGCCGCGGTCGCTCTGGGCCTGAGCGCGAACGCCGTGTCCGTCGTCTCGGTGTGCGTGAGCGCGCTTGCGCTCGGCCTGCTCGTGGCGCTGCCGGCGTCGTGGTGGCTCGGCGTTGCCGTGGCCGCCCTGCTCGCCCTGGGCTTCGCGCTCGACTCCGCCGACGGCCAGGTGGCCCGCGTGACCCGCACCGGATCGCCGGCGGGGGAGTGGCTTGACCACGTGATCGACGCCGTGCGCACCCCCGCGATCCACCTCGCGGTGCTCGTCGGGCTCTTCCTGCGCCCCGATGTGCAGCGCGGCTGGCTCGTGCTGCCGCTGCTCTACACGCTCGTGAGCGTCGGCATCTTCATGTCCCAGATCCTGGCCGAGCAGCTCCGGCAGGCCGCGCTGGGCGGCCGCCCGGCCGCCGTCGTGCCCTCCGCCCCGGCGCCGGAGGGAAGCGGCCTGGTGCGCTCGCTGGCCCTGCTGCCGACCGACTTTGGCATGGTCTGCTGGGTGTTTGTTCTGTGGGGTAGCGCCCCGCTCTTCCTGGCCGGCTACGGCCTGCTCCTGCTGATCAACGGGCTGCACTTCCCGCTCTCGGCGGCCAGGCGCTTCCGCGAGCTGCGCTCGCTGGGGGAGGCCAAGGCGTGAGCGGCACTCCTTTGGCTCCAGGGCACGACGGCGCGGCGCCGGTTTCGGCGGTCATCGCCACCATTGGCGGGCGGCCGGAGCTGCTGCGGCTCGCCGTTGAATCGATCCTCGAGCAGCGCACGGCGGGCGGCGAACGCTGGCCACTCGAGGTCATCGTGGTCTTCGATCACGTCGAGCCGCTCGACCTCTCGGCCGTGTCGGTCCCGGCCGGTTCACGGCTCGTCGTCGTCACCAACGAGGGGCCACAGGGCCTGGCCGGCGGGCGCAACACGGGAATCCGAACAGCCAGCTCGGCCGTGGTTGGCTTCTGCGACGACGACGACGCTTGGCTGCCCGGCAAGCTTGCCGCCCAGCTGCCGCTCCTCGAGGCCCACCCGCAGGCCCGCGCCGTGGCCGGCGGCATGCTCGTGCGCACGGGTGGCAAGGACGTCGAACGGCGGGCGCCGGAGCGCGTGGGCTTTGAGCACCTGCTGCGCTCCCGCGTGCAGGAGATCCATCCTTCCTCGCTCATGTACCGGCGGGCCGAGCTGCTCGGCGAGCTGGGTCTCGTGGACGAGGCGCTTCCGCACGGCTACGGCGAGGATTACGACATGATGCTGCGGGCCGGCCGCCTCGGAGGGATCGTGGCGGTGCCGCAGCCCGTGGTGCGGGTGCTGTGGGACCGCCCCTCGTACTTCATGGGCAAATGGCGTTCCGTGGCCGAGGGCCTGAGCTACCTGCTCGAGAAGTTCCCCGAATTCGAACAGGACCCCCGCGGGCTCTCCCGCATGGCGGGGCAGATCGCCTACGCGCGAGCCGCCCTGGGCGAACGCCCCGAGGCCAAGCGCTGGGCGCGCCTCGCCCTGCGTCACGACCGCGGGCAGCTGCGGGCCTGGGCCGCGCTGGCCGTTGCGGCGCGCCTGCTGCCGGCCGGACTCGTGCTCGCGGCCGTCCAACGCACGGGGCACGGGCTCTAATGTCCGCGTTCCTGGAGCCCCCCACGGCCAAGCCGCTGCCGGCCTGGCCGCTGGCCGCGCTCCTGGGCGGCCTGATCGTGTGGTGGGCGATCGGGGCGATGGCGTTCGTTGCGACGCTCGCCTCGGCCTGCATGCTCGTGCTCATGGTGCGCCGCGGAGCCCGCTGGCTCCCGGGGCTGGGGGCGTGGGCGGCGCTGTGCGTCTGGGTGATCGCCTGCGGGCTCTCGCTCACGCAGACCGGCTCGGTGCTCGGCTACGGGATGAGGGCGCTCGACGTCCTCAACGCCGGCGTGGCCGGCCTCTACGTCGCCTCGGCCCGCGAACGCCTCACGCGCGATCGCCTCATCGTCATCCTGTGCTGCACCTGGGGCACGGTGGTGCTGCTTGGCTTCGCTGCCATACTCGCTCCCGAGTTCAGGCTGAGCACGCCCATCGGTCGGATCATGCCCGGCTCGCTCAGCTCCAACGAGCTGATCCGCGACCTCGTGAACCCGCGCCTGGCCGAGGTGCAGCAGCCGTGGGGCGCCGAGCAGCCCTTCGAACGGCCGGCGGCGCCCTTCCCGTACGCCAATTCGTGGGGCCTCGCCTACGCGCTGCTCACCCCCGTCGTCATCGCCCGGCTGGCCCTTGCCCCCAGCGCGCGCAGGAGGCTGGCGTGGGCTGTGCTGCTGCTGGCCTCGCTCGTGCCCGCGCTCGCGACCTCCAATCGCGGCATGCTTGGCGCGCTCGGCGTGGCGCTCGCCGCGGCGGCCCTGCGCCTCGCGGCGGCCGGGCGCTGGCGCATCGTGCTCGGCATCTCGGCGGGTGCCGCGATCGCCGTCGCGGTGGCGATGTTCTCGGGCGCCATCGACTCCATCCTCCAGCGGCTCTCGCACTCGAGCTCCACGGGGGACCGCTTTGAGCTCTACGCGCGCACGATCGACCGCGCGCTCGAGCGCCCGTGGCTCGGCCACGCCTCGCCGCAGCTCGATCCCGTGGTGGGGGTGTCCTTCGGCACGCAGGGCATGGTGTGGCTGCTCATCTACTGCTTCGGCTTCCCCTCGCTGGTCTTCTTCGTGGCGTTCCTGGCGCAGGTGCTCGTGCGCGGCTGGCGGGTCCCCGATGTCGCCGGAGCGTGGCTCTACTCGGCGTTCCCTGCGCTCGTGGTGCAGCTGCCGTTCTACTCGCTCAACAACATCACCATGGTGCTCGTGGTGGTGCTGGCTGCCGTCGTGCTGCGCAGCGCCAGGCCGCGACCGCGGGCCGTCGAGCCGCTGCGCGCGCTGAACCTGGCGAGCGTCCCCCGGCGGGTCCCGTCACTCGGTGCGCGGCCGGCGCTGGTCGGCGCCCGCACCGGAGCCTCGGCGGGACGGGAGCCAGCCGCCGCTCAGGCCGTGGCTGCGCGCGTGGCCGTTGCCGCCCCGGCGGCCGCGGCAGCGCTCGCCCCGGCGCCGACAGCCCCAGGGAACGCCGCCTCGGCGCCGGCGTCGTCGCCCTCGCACGCGCTCCACGCGGCCGTCACCACCACGGCCGCGGCTACCCCCGCAGGAGCGGCGCTCGAAGCGCAGGCCCCGGCCGAGGCGCCGCCGGAGACCACCCGCGCCGGCCGGGGCCGCCGCCGCCTTGACACCGAGGCGATCCCGATCATCACGCCGGAGATGCTCGCGGCGCGCCGCGCGATCCTGCCCCCGGAGCAGGACTCTCCCCGCCGCCGCTCCCGCGCCCGGGGACGCTCGGCGGCCAAGCTGGCCGGCTCCACCTTCGTTCTCGTGGTGCTCGGGGCCGTGCTGGCCTTCGGCGCCACCCTGCTCGTCGGCAACGTGGCGGGCGACGGCGCCGCCGGCGTCTTCTTCCAGGTCATCGCGCTCTTCAACATCGCCGTGGTCGGCACGGTGCTCGGCGCCGACACGGCCCTCGTACGCGAGCTCGCTGCGCGCGTCGCCACGGGCCAAGCCGCCGACCTCGTCCGGGTGCTCAAGATCGCCCTCGTGCCCGTCGCCGCCGTCTCCTCGGCCGTGGCGCTCGCGGCCTGGATCGCCGCTCCGGCGCTCGGGGGAACCGATCACCCCGAGCTGACCCTCGCGATCCGGATCGCCGCGCCCTTCGTCCCGCTCGGCGCCGTCATGACGGCGCTCTTCGGGGCCCTGCGCGGCCTGGGACGCGTGCGCGACTTCTCGCTGCTGCAGAACGTCGCCCTGCCCGTTCTGCGCCTGCTGCTGATCGTCGGCGCGCTCGTGCTCGGGGCGGGGCTCATCCCGCTCACGGTGGCCTGGGCGGCCCCCGTGGCCCTCGTGCTGGGGCTCGCGGTGGTCTTCACGGTGAACGCCGCGCGCTCGGCCCTGCACCGCCGGCCCGACCGCGCCGTGGGGGAGCCGCTCCCCGCGCCGTCGCCCCGCCGCTTCTGGTCCTTCGCGTCGGCGCGCGGCGCAGCAGCCCTCGTGGAGACGTGCCTCGAATGGGTCGACGTCCTGTGCGTCGGCTTCTTCCTGGGCCCCGCGGCCGCCGGCGCGTACGGCGCCGTCAACCGGTGTGTGCGCCTCGGCACCATGCTTGACCTCACGGCCCGCCTTGTGACGTCGCCGCTCGTCTCGGCGTCGATGGCCAGGGGCGAGCTGAGCGCGGCGAAGGCGCTCTACGCCGCGACCACGCGGGTCCTGGTCGCGGCGGCGTGGCCGTTCTACCTCGTGCTCGCCGTGTTCGCGCCGGTGCTGCTCGGGGTCTTCGGGCAGGGGTTTGCGGTGGCGGCGCCCGCCATGAGCCTCATCGGCGTGGCCATGATGCTCGCCGTCTCCGCCGGCGGCGTGCAGTCGGTGCTGCTCATGGCCGGCCACTCCCGTTGGCAGCTGCTCAACAAGCTCGCTGCGCTCGCCGCCGCCGTGCTCGGCTGCCTGCTGTTGATTCCGCGCTTCGGGCTCGTGGGCGCGGCGGCGGCCTGGGCCGCCTCCGTTGTGCTCGACGCCGCCCTGGCCACCTTCCAGGTGTGGCGCCGCCTCGGCTTCGCGCCGCCGCTGCGCAGCATCGGCGTCGTGGGCGCGAGCGCCGTGCTCTGCTTCGGGGCGCTCGGGCTCGCGAGCCGCCTGCTGCTTGGCCCCTCGTGGCTCGCGCTGGCCCTCACGCTGATCGTCGGCGGCGGCGCCTACGCCGCCCTCGTCCTCGCGCGCCCGGCGGCCTTCGGGCTCGAGGCCCCGGTGGGTGCGCTGCGCGCGGCGCTCGCGCGCCGCCGCGGCGGCCCCCACGGCGGCGCGTGAAGCAACACGGGCACCGCGGACGGCATGGCAGAATAGATGCGGGCCGCCCCGCGCGGCGTGCCCGTTCCGCCTTGGTGTAATGGCAGCACGCCGGCCTTTGGAGCCGTGCAGTCTAGGTTCGAATCCTAGAGGCGGAGCGCTGCGGCGCCGCAGGGCGCAGTGGCTCCTCGATCCGGGGGTCGGCGCCGACGCCCCCGGCTGAAGCGCGGGCGCACCGGCCGGCGCACCATCCACAGGGAGCAGAAGAGCCACGTGAGTGACGCGATCCATCCAGCAGCCGTGATTGTCCTCGCCGCCGGCGAGGGGACCCGGATGAAGTCCTCCACACCCAAGATCCTGCACCGCATCGGTGGCCGCTCCATGGTGGGTCACGCCATCGACGCAGCCACGGCGCTGGAACCCGAGCGCCTCGCCGTCGTCGTCCGCCACGAGCGCGACCGCGTCGCCGCCCACGTGCTTGACCACGCGCCGCAGGTCGCCATCGTCGACCAGGATGACGTCCCGGGCACCGGCCGCGCCGTTGAGGTCGCCCTCGAGGCCCTCGAGGACCTGACCCACGGCACCGTCGTCGTGACCTACGGCGATGTGCCCCTCCTGAGCGCCGAGCTGCTCCGCGAGCTCGTCACCCGCCACGTCGAGGAGGGGAACTCCGCGACCGTCCTGACGGCCCGCGTCGAGGATCCCACCGGCTACGGTCGCGTGCTGCGCGCCGAGGACGGCTCCGTGCTCGGCATCAAGGAGCAGAAGGACGCGAGCGAGGAGGAGCTCGCGATCAACGAGATCAACTCGGGGATCTACGCCTTCTCCGCCGCCGCGCTGCGCGGCGCGCTGGCCCGCGTCGGAACGCAGAACGCCCAGGGCGAGAAGTACCTCACCGACGTGCTCGGCATCCTGCGCGAGGACGGCGATCGCGTCTCCGCCGCCGTGACCACCGATCAGTGGCAGGTCGAGGGCGCCAACGACCGCGTGCAGCTCTCCGCTCTCGGCCGTGAGCTCAACCGCCGCATCGTGACCAAGTGGATGCGCGAGGGCGTGACCGTCATGGATCCCGAGAGCACGTGGATCGATGTCGACGTCATGCTCGCGCGCGACGTCACGCTCCTGCCCAGCACGCTGCTCCAGGGGCGCACGGCCATCGGCGAGGGCGCCACGGTCGGCCCGGACACCACGCTCGTCGACACCGTCGTGGGCCGCGGCGCCACAGTGAAGCGCACCGACGCCACGGGCTCGCGCATCGGCGCCGGAGCCTCCGTCGGCCCGTTCGCCTACCTGCGCAAGGACACCGTCCTCGGGGAGGAGGGCAAGATCGGCGCCTTCTACGAGACCAAGAACGTCAAGATCGGCGCCCGCACCAAGCTCTCGCACCTCGGCTACGCCGGCGACGCCGAGATCGGTGAGGACACCAACATCGGCTGCGGAAACATCACGTCGAACTACGACGGCGTGAACAAGCACCGCACCGTCATCGGCTCGCAGGTGCGCACCGGTGCCAACACCGTCTTCATCGCCCCCGTCACGGTGGGCGACGGCGCCTACACCGGCGCCGGCGCGGTCGTCCGCAAGGATGTTCCCGCCGGGGCCCTGGCCATCACTCAGGCGCCTCAGGCAAACTCCGAGGGGTGGGTGCAGCGCAAGCGGCCCGGCTCCGCGGCAGCCGTCGCCGCGACGCTGGCCTCCCAGACCATTTCCGACGCATCCTCCACCCCGCTTCAGAACGGAAAGTAAGTCCCATGAGCGAACTGAGCCACAACGTCGACAAGAAGCTGGTGCTCGCCAGCGGTCGCGCCCACCCCGAGCTGGCGCAGGAGATCGCGGAGGCGCTCGGCACCGAGCTGGCTCCCGTCTCCGCGTACGACTTCGCCAACGGCGAGATCTACGTGCGCTCCGGCGAGTCCGTGCGCGGCAAGGATTGCTTCGTCATCCAGTCGCACCCGGCCCCGCTGAACAACTGGCTGATGGAACAGCTCATCACCATCGACTCGCTCAAGCGTGCCTCGGCCCGCCGCATCACTGTGGTGTCGCCGTTCTACCCCTACGCCCGCCAGGACAAGAAGGGCCGCGGCCGCGAGCCGATCACCGCCCGCCTCGTCGCGGATCTGTACAAGACCGCCGGCGCCGACCGCATCATGAGCGTCGACCTGCACACGGCGCAGATCCAGGGCTTCTTCGACGGCCCGGTCGATCACCTGATGGCGATCCCGCTGCTGGCCGACTACATCCGCACGCGCGTCGGCTCGGACAACATCACCGTTGTTTCGCCCGACACCGGCCGCGTCCGCGTGGCGGAGCAGTGGGCAGACCGCCTCGGCGGCGTGCCGCTCGCGTTCGTGCACAAGTCCCGCGACCTGACGGTGCCGAACAAGGCAGAGTCCAAGACCGTCGTGGGCCAGATCGAGGGTCGCACCTGCGTCCTGATCGACGACATGATCGACACCGGCGGCACGATCGCCGGCGCCGTGCGCGTCCTCAAGGAGGCAGGCGCCAAGGACGTCATCATCGCCGCGACGCACGCCGTCTTCTCCGACCCGGCAGCCCAGCGCCTGGCCGAGTGCGGCGCTCGCGAGGTCGTCGTGACGAACACGCTCCCGGTCCCGGCCGCGAAGCGCTTCTCCAACCTGACCGTGCTCTCCATCGCGCCGCTCATCGCCCGCGCGATCAAGGAGGTCTTCGAGGACGGCTCCGTGACGAGCCTCTTCGACGGCCGCGCCTGAGCCTCGAGCGAAGCGCCGCCCCGCCGATCCTCGCGATCGGCGGGGCGGCGCTTTTTCACCCCCTCGAGGGATCTGCACCGTCCCCGGGACGGTGCACGGACGCCAAGAGGGTGAAAAAGCCGCCAGGTGGGTGAAAAAGCCGCCAGGTGGGTGAAAAATCGGCGGCGGGGTGAAGAGGCGGGGAGCGGTGCGCAACGCACGACGGCGCGGCCTCGCCTCGCGCCGCCGAGGCGCCGGTGGCGCGGCCCGCCCCAGGCGGGCCGCCCGCGTGAGCTGCACCACCCGACGTCGGGCATGGGGGCCATCCGCTGGTAGGCTTAGGGACGTTGCCCAGGCGAGGGAGCACCGTTCACGGTGACTCCGTCATCGACGAGGGCCGTTAGCTTTCCCCGCATCGCGCGGGAGGCGGTGAGACGGAACCCAAGCCGAGCGTCTTAAGGGCCGATCTTCGAACCCAGACCGGGTTCGATCTCATCGACCAAGGAGAAAAGCTCATGAGCGAGACTCAGAAGATCGCGGCCGAGACCCGCGACGATTTCGGTAAGGGCTCCGCCCGCCAGGCCCGCCGCGACGGCAAGATCCCCGCCGTCATCTACGGCCACGGCGCCGACCCGATCCACGTCCTGCTGCCGGCCCGCGAGACCACCCTCGCCGTCCGCACCTCCAACGCCGTGCTCGACCTCGTGGTCGACGGCGAGGACCACATCGCCCTGGTGAAGGACATCCAGCGTCACCCGCTGCGCCAGACCGTCGATCACCTCGACCTCCTGACCGTCAAGAAGGGCGAGAAGGTCCAGGTTGAGGTCAACGTGCACGTCGAGGGCGAGGTTGCCGCCGGCCTGGTGCTGACCGTCGAGCTGAACACCGTGCCGGTCCTGGCCGACGCGCTGAACCTGCCCGAGAACGTTGTGCTGAACGTCGAGGGCGCCGAGGCCGGCACCCTGACCGCCGGCGCCCTCGTGCTGCCTAAGGGCGCCGAGCTCGAGCTGGATGCCGACGCCGTCGTGGCCGTCGTTTCCGAGCCCGCCGCCGAGGAAGAGGAGGCCGCCGAGGCCCCCGCCGAGGCCGAGGCCGAGTAAGGACTCTATGTCTCAGGACGTGTGGCTTGTGGTCGGGCTCGGTAACCCCGGGCCCGGCCACGCCGCGAACCGCCACAACGTGGGCCAGATGGTCCTCGACGAGCTGGCGACGCGCGTCGGGGGTCGCTTCAAGGCGACCCCCGGCCACCGTGCCCAGGTCCTGGAAGGGCGCCTGAGCATGGGCGGCCCCAAGGTGGTGCTGGCCAAGCCCACCTCCTACATGAACCTCTCGGGGGGACCCACCTCCTCCCTGAGCAAGTACTTCAACGTGCCGGCCGATCGCGTCATCGCCGTGCACGACGAGGTGGACGTCGACTTCGACGCCGTGCGCGTGCGCACCGGCGGCAGCGAGAACGGCCACAACGGCCTGCGCGACATGACCAAGGCCCTCGGCACGCGTGACTACCAGCGCGTCCGCGTGGGCGTGGGTCGCCCGCCGGGCCGCCAGCAGACGGCCGACTACGTCCTCGCCAACTTCTCCTCGACCGAGCGCAAGACCCTGCCGTTTGTGCTTGACGCAGCGGCGGACGCCGTCGAGGCCATCGTCAACGACGGCCCAGTGGCCGCCGCAGATCGCATCAACGCCCGCTAGATGTTTTTTCCGGCCCCGGTCCGGGGCCGCAAGAGTCTCAAAGGATCGCCCGTGGCCGTGTCTGACCTCCCCCCGCTCGACGACACCGAGGCATCGCGCCTGCGCGCCGACTTCCCGATCCTCGAGACGAGGATCGGGGACGCGCCGCTCGTGTACCTCGACTCCGGCGCCACCTCCCAGAAGCCCGAGTGCGTGTGGGAGGCGGAGCAGCACTTCTACGAGACGGCCAACGCCGCCGTGCACCGAGGCGCGCACACGCTCGCCGTGGAGGCCACCGACCGCTTCGAGGACGCCCGCGCCGCCGTCGCCGGTTTTGTTGGCGCCGGAGAGCGCGACATCGTCTGGACGGCCAACGCGACCGAGGCCCTGAACCTCATCGCCTACTCCTTCTCCAACGCCTCGCTCGGTGCTGGCGGGCCCGAGGCGCAGCCCTTCCGTTTGGGCCCGGGCGACGAGATCGTCGCAACCGGTATGGAGCACCACGCCAACCTCATCCCATGGCAGGAGCTCGCCGCCCGCACCGGCGCCACCTTCCGCTGGATCCCGCTCACGCCCGACGCGCGCCTCGACCTCGAGGCCGCCGCCGCGATCGTCAACGCCAAGACGCGCATCCTCGCGTTCACGCACGTCTCGAACGTGCTCGGCACGGTCAACGACCCGGCTCCGCTCGTGGCGCTCGCCAAGTCCGTGGGCGCGTTCACGGTGCTCGACGCGTGCCAGTCGGCCCCGCACCTGCCGCTGAACCTGCGCGCCCTCGACGTCGACTTTGCCGCCTTCTCCGGGCACAAGATGCTCGGACCCACGGGCATCGGCGCCCTCTACGGCCGCGCCGAGCTGCTGGATGCGATGCCCCCGTTCCTCTTCGGCGGCTCCATGATCACCACGGTGTCCATGGAGAAGGCCGAGTACCTCCCGGCGCCGCAGCGCTTCGAGGCAGGCACGCAGAAGATCGCTCAGGCCGTCGGCCTCGCCGCCGCCGTCGGCTACCTCTCCGAGGTGGGCATGGGGCGAGTGCAGGCGTGGGAGGAGACGTTGGGCGAGCGCATGCTCACGGGACTCTCCTCGATCCCCGGCGTGCGCATCCTCGGCCCCGCCGCCGACTCCGGCGTGCAACGCACCGGTACGGTGCCGTTTGCCGTTGAGGGCGTGCACCCGCACGACGTGGGCCAGTTCCTGGACTCCCGCGGGGTGGCGGTGCGCGTTGGCCACCACTGCGCCGAGCCGCTGCACCGCTTCCTCGGGGTCACGGCCTCGACCCGCGCCTCCGCCTATCTCTACAACACCACCTCGGACGTCGACGCCCTCCTGCAGGCCGTCGCCGACGTCCGCGGCTTCTTTGGGGTGAAGTGACATGAATCCGCTCGAACAGCTCTACCAGGAGATCATCCTGGACCACTCCAAGCGCCGCGTCGGCGCCGCGCCCCTGGAGGGCGAGCCGGGCGCGCACGAGGGGCAATCGCACCAGCACAACCCGCTGTGCGGAGACGACATCACGCTGCGCGCGCGCGTCTCCGGCGACGGCGTCATCGAGTCCCTCGCGTGGCAGGGGGATGGCTGCTCCATCTCCATGGCCTCCGCCTCGGTGCTCTCCGAGACCCTGCGCGGGCACGCCGTGAGCGAGTTCGCCGAGGCCAACGAGACCTTCCACGAGCTCATGCGCAGCCGCGGCAAGCTCGCCGCCGACGAGGAGCTCGAGGAGCGCCTCGGCGACGCGGCGGCGTTTGCCGGCGTCTCCAAGTTCCCGGCGCGCGTCAAGTGCGCGCTCCTGAGCTGGGAGGCGGCCAAGGACGCCATCGCGCGCGCCTCGGCCTGAGCCGCCCGCCGGCGGATCGCCGGCCGGGCGCCCCGGCGCCTGCCCCGTACGACGACGCGGGCCCACCGTTCGCAACGAAAGGTGGGCCCGCGTCGTCGTTCATGTCAGGGCAGGCGTGCCTGCCCTGCAGGCTCAGGCGTGGGGGACGACCACGGCGCGGCCGGAGAGCTGACCGGCCTCGAGCTTGCGGTAGGCGTCCAGCGCCTGGTCCATCGTGAAGCGCTCCACGTCGGGGACGATCTGGCCGTTGCGGTACATCTCGGCGACGTCGTAGAGGTCGGCCACGGAGCCCCAGTACGTGCTGTTCAGGGTGGACTCGTACGGGGTGCCGAAGAAGTTCCACTCGACCGTGCCGTTGGCGATGCCGACGATGACGATGCGCGAGCCGATGGCCGCGGCCGACTTGGCGAGGTTCACGGTCGGGGTGACGCCGACGAAGTCGAAGGCGGCGTCCACTCCGCGGCCGCCCGTGATGGCGCGGATGGCCTCGAGCTGGCCCTCGCCGCCGGGAACCGTGATGGCGCCGTTGGCCTCGGCGCGGGCCATGGCATCGGGCTTGGAGTCGGTGGCGATGATCGTGGCGCCCGTGAGCGCCTTGAGGATCTGCACGGCGATCTGGCCGAGGCCGCCGAGGCCAACCACGAGGGCAAACTTGCCGCCGCCCGCGAGGTTCGGGAGGGCCTGCTTGATGGCGTGGTACGGCGTCAGGGCGGCGTCGGAGAGGGGAGCGGCGGCCACGGGATCGGCGTCGCCGAGCGGGATGAGGTGGTTCGCGGGGACCACGACGTACTCGGCCATGCCGCCGTCGCGGCCGAGGCCCACGGCGAGGGCCGGGTTGGAGGCGGCGTTCTCGCAGTAGGTTTCGAGGCCCTGGGCGCACATGCGGCAGTGGCCGCAGCCCGTGGGGCCGTACACGAGGTGGGCGGAGCCCTTCTCGAAGCCGGTGACGCCGGCGCCGACCTCCTCGACCCAGCCGGAGACCTCGTGACCGAGCACAAAGCCGGGCTGGATGCTGCCGGGGGCCTCGGCCGTGAAGTCCTGGTACACCGAGACATCGGAGTGGCAGGCGCCGGAGCCGGCGACCTTCAGGAGCACCTCGCCCGGGCCCGGGGTGGGCGTGGGGACCTCGGTGAGCACGGGGAAGGTGTGGAAGTTTTCGAAGACGACGGCGCGCATGGCCAATCCTCCTACTGCGGGCAAAGAGGCGGCCAGGCAAGGGGTGGGTGCCTGGCCCTGAACCTCTTCAGCGTAGGCCTCCGCGCGGCCGTGTGCAACACCTGTTGTATACCGTGGGAGGGGGTGCGCGCCGCGGTTCGGCCGGCCCGCGGGATCAGCGCTCCGCCGACTCCTCCGGGGCCTTCTGGGACAGGGCCTGCGCCTTGTAGCGGCGGTTCGCCGGGGCGAGCCAGAGCGCCGCGATGACGGCCGCGAGCACCGACGCCACGAGGATGGCGATCTTGGCGTGATCGTCGTGGGCGCTGCCCTGGCCGTAGCTGAGCTCGGCGACGAGCAGGGCCACCGTGAAGCCGATGCCGCCCAGAATGCCGACGCCGAGCAGCTCGCCCCACTTGATGCGCGGGTCCAGCTCGGCGACGGGCGTGCGGGTCACGAGCCACGTGGCGGTGAGGATGCCGAGCGGCTTGCCGACCACGAGGCCGATCACGATGCCCCAGACCACCGGATCGCCGAGCGCCGCGAGCATGCCGTCGAGGCCGCCCATGGCCACGCCGGCGGAGAAGAACGCGAAGACCGGGACGCAGAAGCCGGCGGACACGGGGCCGATGCGGTGATCGAGCGTCTGGGCCAGGCCCTCGCCCGCCTCGCCGCGGCGGCGCTTGGCCGGAACCAGGAAGCCGAGCACCACGCCGGCGATCGTCGCGTGGATGCCCGACTGGTACACGCAGACCCACGTGGCGAAGCCCAGCGGCAGCAGGATGAGCCACGGCGCCCAGCGGTGCGCCTGGAAGAAGCGCGGGGCCAGCTGGACCAGGAGGCCGAAGGCGGCGGCGGGGATCAGTGCCAGGGCGAGCCAGGCGGGGGAGAGGTCGTTCGCGTAGAAGATCGCGATGATGACGATCGCGATCAAGTCATCCACCACGGCGAGCGTCAGGAGGAAGAGGCGCAGCGGGCTCGGGAGCCACTTGCCGACCACGGCAAGGATCGCGACGGCAAACGCGATGTCGGTGGCGGTGGGGATGGCCCAGCCGCGCAGGGTGTCTGCGTGCGCGCCGGCGTTGATCGCGGCGATCAGCTGGGCGTTCGCGAGACCGTTGAACGACAGGGCGCGCGCCAGCGAGATGACGTGGCCGCCGTAGACGAGGTTGTTGCCGTCGGGACGCGCCTCGACGTTGCAGTGCACCTTGGCCGTGTT
>JALAHE010000261.1 GCA_022712075.1 Galactobacter sp. | reverse complement strand
GCCCCGGCCTCGAGTTGCGCAATCGCGCCATGATCCCGCCGATGTGCCAGTACAGCGTGCGGGCCGAGGACGGCGTGCCGACCGATTGGCACCTCGTGCACACCGGCGCCATGGCGGCCGGCGGCTTCGGCCTCGTGACGGTCGAGGCCACGGGCGTCGAGGCCCGCGGGCGCATCTCCCCGCGCGACCTCGGCCTGTGGGACGACGCCCAGGTGCCGGCCCACGCCCGCCTCACGGCCTTCGCCCACACGCAGGGCGCAGCGATCGCCCTGCAGCTCGGCCACGCTGGCGGCAAGGCCTCGACGTACCCGTGGCTCCCGGGCGCCTCCGAGGGCACCGTGCCCGCGGAGGAGGGCGGCTGGGCCACGGTCTCCGCCACCTCCGAGCCCACGCTGCCGGAGCTCGATGCCCCTGCCGCACTGGACGAATCCGGCCTGGACGAGGTCATCGAGGCCTTCGCCTCTGCCGCCCGCCGCGCCGACGCCGCCGGCTACGACGCGGTGCAAATCCACGCCGCCCACGGCTACCTCCTGCACCAGTTCCTCTCCCCCCTCACAAACACCCGCACCGACGGTCACGGCGGCGATGAGGCGGGGCGCACGCGCCTGTTGCTGCGCGTCGTTGACGCCGTCCGCGCCGCCTGGCCGGCCCACAAGCCGCTCGGCATCCGCGTCTCGGCCACCGATTGGACGGAGGGCGCCGACGGCGAGGTCTGGGACGTGCGCACCGCCGCGCGCCTGGCCCGCACCCTCGTCACCCAGCACGGCGTGGGCTGGATCGACGTCTCCTCCGGCGGCCTGGCCGGCGGCCGCATCCCCGTGGGCCCCGGCTACCAGGTCCCGCTCGCGCAGGCCGTCACCGAGGCGCTGGCCGGCACGGACGCCGTCGTGAGCGCCGTCGGGCTCATCGAGGAACCGGCCCAGGCCGAGACGATCCTCGCGACGGGCCAGGCCCACGCCGTGAGCATCGGGCGCGCCGCCTTGCGCGATCCGCACTGGGCCGCCGCCGCTGCCTCGGCGCTCGGCGTCCCCGCCAAGGCCATCCAGGTGGCTCCGCAGTACTGGCGCGCCCGCTTCTAAGCTTTCGTCGCCGCCTTGCGCACCCGGCACCCGGCACAACCGCGGTGACCAGCGCGCAAGGCGGTGATCCGCGCCCGGGGCGCCCACGCGCCGTCGGGCACCGAACCCACCTCCTGAAGTGCACACCTCAGCCGACCTTTCGGCGCGCATGCCCCCACGCGCCGCCCGCGTGCGGTATCAATAAAGCATGAGCGTGCGCACCCCGGACCCGAATCCCGGCTGGCTGTCAGATGAGGACCTCTACGAGGCCCGGCACCGCCTTCCCATGCTGTACGTGGAGGCGATCCCCGTGCGCGTTGACCCGCTGGGCTACGTGAGCGAGATCGGCCTGCTGTACACCACGGACGAGAACGGGCACTTCCAGCGCACCTTCGTCTCCGGCCGCGTCATGTACCGCGAGACCGTGCGGGCCGCCCTCATGCGCCACCTGGAGAAGGACCTCGGCCCCATGGCCATGCCCTCGCTCCCCGCCTCGCCCGTGCCGTTCACGGTCGCCGAGTACTTCCCGTCCCCGTCCGAGACGGGACTGACCGACGATCGCCAGCACGCCGTGGCGCTCGCCTACGTGGTGCCGGTGCGCGGCGAGTGCTCCCCGCGCCAGGACGCACTCGAGCTGACCTGGATGACGCCGGACGAGGCGCTCTCCGAGTCGGTCCAGGCCGAGTTTGCCGGCGGCCGCGGCAACATCGTGCGTGCGGCGCTGGCCCACGTCGGCTGGGGACGCTGAGCGCGTGAGCGTGCGTTTCGACGGCGAGGCCCCGCGCCACCGCCGCTCGGTCCCGGCCCGGGACATCGCCCCGGGCGATCGCTTCATGCGCCGCAGCGGGCTGCCCAGCCCGCCGGTCAAGAGCGCCCGTGTGGTCCGCGACAGCTTCGGCACCGACGCCTACGTGAGCGTCCGGCTCGCGGACGGCACCGAGGTGATCGTCGCGATCGCGTCCTCCATCCGCGTCTACACCGAGCGCACGCCGGGCCGCGGGCTCGAGGACCTCATCGCCGTGCAGGCCGAGGCCGGCTCGGCCGAGGAGGCGCTCATCTCCGCCTCCCCCGCACGCCCGGAGGACGAGGCCTTGATGGACGTGGCCCTGAAGCTGGGCCCGGGCATCAACCCGCGCGCCGGCGCGCACCTCGCCGACCTCGCGTGGGCCGCCGACCGCCTCGCCGTTGAACACGGCGACCCTGCCGCCGCCACGCCGCTGCTCGCCTTCCTCACCTCGCTCGACTTCGACGGCAACGAGGGGCGCTGGCGGCCCATCCGCCACGCCCTCGCGTTGGCCGCGTGGCTGGCCAGGCGCCAGGGGCACGACGACGCGGCGGTCGCCTTGGGCGCCCGGCTCGCCGCCGGCGAGGAGGCGGCGATCGCGGAGCTGCGCGGCCCTGCGCAGGCAATCCGCCGCCGCGAGATCACCGATCCAGTGATGCCCGACCGCGAGATCCAGCGCGCCAGGGACACCGGCGCCCGCGCCGACGAGCGCGAGCTGCGCCTCCTGCGCCTCGACCTCCTGCTCACGCAGCTCGCCCACGGTCGCAGCGGCGTGGGCCCAGCCGAGCTGGGCCGGGCCGTGGCCGCCGAGTTTGTGGCCCTGGGCCCCGGCGGCGAGGCGAACACCCTGGGCGACGCCGTGCGCTAGCCTGTCGGGCACGCGCAGCGGGATCGCCCGAGGCGCGTGCCGCGTGGCCCCGCCGGCCCCGCCGGCCCCGCTGGCCCCGCCGGCCACTCGTTGCTTGGGGGGAAGCGATGAACCAGTACGAACTGCTCGATCAGATGATCGACGACGCGGCGCTCATGGTCTTCGACGTCCAGGACGCGGCCAGGACGGCCTTCGCCGACATGGACTGGGTCGCCGACCTCGGCGCGAGCGGCGCCTCCACCTACTCCTACGCTTCCCCCGACGGGCGCCGCGCATCGTTCAGGCCGCACTACCTCGGCGTCTACACCGAGGACACGGGAGAGTGGACGTGGTCCTGGGACTCGGCCAACATCAACACTGACGCGCTCGAGGTGGCGACGGCCCTGCGGGAGTTCGGGCGGAACCACGGCGTCGACGTGCTCGGCGACCACGCCACCTCGACGAATCCGTCCTTCCCGCTGCGACTGGCCATGGTGGCCGCCGCCCACAGCGGGATCTTCCACGCCAACGCCGGAGCCGCGAGCAAGGGGACGGCCTGGTTCCTCCTGAGCGATGCGCAGGGGTTCAGACTTCCGGCGCCTACACCCGTCTCGGTGGCGAACGCGCTCGCGAACGCGGCGCGGGGCAAGTGCATCACCTCCACGGCCTGGGCCCTGGCCGCTTACGCGCAGCGGCGCGAGGGCCTGGAGTGGGTGGACGAGGGCACCACTGGGACGTTTACGACGCCCACGGGCCGGGTGGTGGTGACCTTCGACGCCCTCGGCCGGGCCGGGACGCTGGATCTGCCGGACGGGCTGGGCGACGGCCAGGGTTGAGCGGCCCGGGCTACGGCGCCTCGAGGACGTGCACGCGGTGTTCCTGCGGGCGTGAGGCGGCGTTCATGAGCACCACCACGATCACGCCGATCACCACGCCGATGAGCGTTTCCACGGCGCGGTCATAGAGGATGTCGGTGGTGAGCGGCTTGCCGAGCGAGGTGCCGACCAGCGCGAGCGGCGTCACGAAGAGTTGCGCCCAGAAGTAGTTGCGGGTCACGAACACCTCGGCGAGGAACTGCATGAGGCCGATGATGAGCACTGCAACCCAGGGCTGGGGCTGCAACAGCACGATGAGCGCCATGAGAATCAGGCCGGCGCCCGTGCCGAGCACGCGGTGGACGGCACGGACCAGGCGGTGGCGCGTGCTCTTGCCGGCCAGCGGCACCACGGCCGCGACCATGGCCCAGTACGTGTGGCCCATGCCGAGCGGGCCGGAGACGAGCGCCGCCACGGCGCCCGCCGCGCCGGAGGCGAGCATGTAGGCGAGGCCCTCCTGCCAGATCGCGCGGCTCATGCGGCGCGAGAGCGGCGGCGCGGGGGTCACCTGCCAGGGAGTGCGGTGCAAGGGCGCGAGGCGCCCCAGCTGCCCAAGGACTAGCGCCAGGAAGATCGTGGCCGTCGCCGCAAACATGCCCTCGCCGAGCGGCGGCTGCGCCGGCATCGAGGAGATCGCCGCGAAGGCAAAGATGTGGAACATGGAACCGGCCGGGCGCAGGCGTAGCAGGCCGGCCAGCACCGAGGCCCCGCCGGCCACGAGGGTGGTGGCTCCCACGAGGGTCCACACCCCGGCCGGGTCGTTGGCCCCGCGCACGAGGTAGCTGCCGGAGTACCAGGCCAGGAGGACGACGAGCCACATGAGGCCGCCGGCCTTGAGCTGCATGAGCAGGCGGTCGAGGTGCCCGGGGACGCGCGAGTAGATCCCCACGAACGCGCCGAAGACCACGTAGGGGGCCAGGTCCAGGCGTCCCAGGGCGATCAGCAGGAGCAGCGGCAGGAGCACCCCGAGGCCCGCGCGCAGGCCCACCCAATGGTCCCCGTTGGACGGGGCGAGGGTGAAGAGGTTCTTGAGGCGAAAGCGATCGCCGGGGGCCGGGCTCAGGGCGGGGGCAGAAGTCATGTCGCCTCCAGGCTAGTCAGCGCGACTCGGCGCTGTCAGCGACGCCGCGCACCACCGGGGGTGAGAGTCGCCACCGCGCACCGGCCGCGGGGCGGCTCACGGCTTGTCGGTGGCCCCGGGGAACGCGGAAGGCAGTTCGCCCGCGAGATGGGAGGAGCCCTCCTCCGGCATCTCGTCCGGCAGGTACCAGGGTTGCCCCTCGCCTGCGGCGGCGTTCTTCGGGAAGAGCTCGCGCACCGGCACGCCGTCCGGCAGGGGCTCACCCGAGGGTTCGTCGAGCGCCGAGTACACGTTGAGGTCGTCTCGCGCTTGGAGCTTGGCGCCGCCCGGTTGCCGCAAGGCCTGCGTGGGCGCGTAGTCGAGCAGCTCCCCCTCGGAGATCTCCTCCCCGTCGCCCGTGAGCCCGAAGGTGCCCAGGCTGTCCGGGTCGTTCAGGAACTGCTCGTACTTCCGGCTCCCGTGCAGGATGACCCAGCCGCGCACATCGAAGAACACGTCGTCGCTGACGAAGCCGAGGAAGGCCGATGCGGCGCCCCAGTGCCGCCAGGTGTCGAGCCGCCGGTGTGCATCGACGTAGCCGCGCAGGTACGCCTCGAGCTCGGCCGGACTCATGGCTTGCAGGCGGACCTCGATCGCCTCCACGCGCGCCGTCAAGGGGAGCCCCTGCACGCCGTCGATCACGCCCCAGAAGGTCGCCCGAGCCGCCGGCGCGGACGCCGCGGCGCCGTCCGCCGCTGGGGCCGTGCCCGTGGGGCCGGCCGTCGGGTGGTTCGCCGTCGCACTCGACGCCGCGCTCGGGCCAGGGGCGGCGGCGCCAGGCAACCCACACGCCGCCAACCCCAGTGTTAGGCACACCATGGCCGCAGCCGTTCCCCGCGTTGCCCCCACGTTGCCCTCCCCCATCGAGCTTCTTCTTCCCCCAGAATACGGGGATGTCGCGGCCCCAAACGGCCCGGCGCAGGCCGCCCGGAAGAATCCGAAAG
>JALAHE010000260.1 GCA_022712075.1 Galactobacter sp. | reverse complement strand
CCGATGTGAGCTTCTCAGCGGTCGAGGACCACGGTTTCCTCTGGACCCGCGACACCGCGGGCAACGTCCTTGCCGTGGGCCACGAGGCGACGCACCGCCCGCGCCGCCAGGACCGCGCGCCCCAGTACCGCGAGACGGGCGCCTTCTACGCCATGCGCACCTCGGGGCTGCGCGCCTGCCGCCACCGCTTCTTCGGCACCATCGACATCCTCGAGGTACCGGCCTGGACGGCCCCGGAGATCGACACCCTGGAGGACCTCCAGGCCGTCTCCGAGCTGGCCGCCCGGCGCGCCCACGCCGCCGGCTCGGCCGCCCTGCTCGACGTGGACGCCCTTGTGACCGACTTCGACGGCGTGCACACCGACGACGCCGCCTACGTGAGTCAGGACGGCACGGAGACGGTGCGCGTGAACCGCGGCGACGGCCTCGGCGTCTCCCGCCTGACGCGCGCCGGCGTCCCCCTCCTCATCCTCTCCACGGAGGTCAACCCCGTGGTGAGCGCCCGCGCCGCCAAGCTCGGCGTGCCCGTCCTGCAGGGCGTCGCCGACAAGGCGGGCGCCCTGCGCGCCTGGATGCAGCAGGAGAATCTCGACCCGCGGCGCGTTGCCTACCTCGGCAACGACGTCAACGATCTGCCTGCCCTGCGCCTCGTCGGTTGGCCCCTCGCCGTGGCGGACGCCCGCCCCGAGGTGCTCGCCGAGGCCCGCCTGACCCTGGCCGCCAGCGGCGGCCACGGCGCCGTCCGGGAGGCCTGCGAGCGCGTGCTGGCCGGCCGAGCGGCGGCCCAGCCCGCGCCGTCGGGCACCCCTACCTCTGATCACGAACCGACCGTCGCCACCCCGGCGCCGGAACTCAACTCCTTCCCGGTCGCGACCGCGACCGCGTGAACCCCTCTCGAAAGGCACCAGCGATGACCACCATCGATTCCACCCGCGCCACCCAGCCCGTGCAGATCGGCGAGAACCTCCTTGGCCCGGACCAGGACGTGTACGTGATCGGCGAGATCGGCATCAACCACAACGGCGACATCGAGGTGGCCAAGCAGCTCATCGACATCTCGGCCGAGGCCGGCGCCAACGCCGTGAAGTTCCAGAAGCGCACGCCGGAGATCTCCACCCCCAAGGACATGCGCGACAAGATCCGCTCCACCCCGTGGGGCGACATGACCTACCTCGACTACCGCTACCGCGTGGAGTTCGACGAGGCTCAGTACAAGGAGCTTCTCTCCTACGCCGCCGAGCGCGGCCTGGACGCCTTCGCCTCCCCGTGGGACGTGCC
Source organism: Galactobacter sp. (assembly GCA_022712075.1). Lineage (GTDB taxonomy): Bacteria > Actinomycetota > Actinomycetes > Actinomycetales > Micrococcaceae > Galactobacter. The sequence goes on along the minus strand of JALAHE010000260.1, from coordinate 5,858 downwards.
CTCCGTGGAGTTCATGGAGAACCTCGGCGCCGTGACCCACAAGGTCGCCTCCGCCTCCGTGACCGACATCGAGCTGCTCACCGCGCTGCGCGAGACCGGCAAGCCGATCATCCTCTCCACCGGCATGTCCACGATCGAGCAGATCGACAAGGCCGTGGAGACCCTCGGCACCGACAAGCTCGTGCTCATGCACGCCACCTCGACCTACCCGCTGCCGGCCGAGGAGGCCAACCTGCGCATGATCGAGACCCTGCGCGAGCGCTACCAGGTGCCCGTTGGCTACTCGGGCCACGAGCGCGGCCTGCAGATCTCCCTCGCCGCCGTTGCCCTCGGCGCCGTCACCGTGGAGCGCCACATCACCCTTGATCGCACCATGTGGGGCTCGGACCAGGCCGCCTCGCTCGAGCCCAAGGGCTTCGCCTCGCTCATCCGCGACATCCGCATCCTCCAGGACGCCCTGGGCGACGGCGTGAAGCGCGTCTTCCCGGGCGAGCTCGCCCCGCTCTCGCGCCTGCGCCGCGTGGACGCCTGAGCACCCCTGCGTTTCCCTTCGCCGTGAGGCGTGGGCCGCGAGTGTAGGCGCGGTTCGCTTGCCTCACGGCGGGCGGGATGCACGACGACGCCGGGTCGCCCCTTCGCGGGGCGGCCCGGCGTCGCGCTGTGGCGGGGCGGGCGGCCGGCTAGCGCTTCTTCTTTGCCTCGCGTTCTGCGCGGCGGCGGAAGAGCCCGCCCGTGAACAGTGCCGTGCCCACGTTGCCGGAGCCCATGTAGCCGCCCACCACGCCGCGGTACTCGGCGTAGCAAACGTCGCAGAGGGTGCGCAGGGCGGTCTTGTGGCCGGCGCCGCGCAGGGTCTTCTTGCACTGATCGCATCGCTTCATGGGCTCAGCGTGGCACCGGGGCCGTTCCCTGGCGTCACCCTCGCGGAGGACCGCCGGGGATGATCCTCGCGCGGTGCCCGGGGCAGTCGCACTCACCTCCGCGGATTCTCATCCTCGCGACCGGATTCTCATCCCCTCGGAGTCTTTGCACCGTCCCGGAGGCGGTGCAAAAACCGCCGAAGGGGTGAAGACTCCGCGAGGGGGTGAAAAAGCGGGGTGCAGCGGGCTCAGTTGCTCAGCGCCAGCTCGGCGCGGAAGAACGCGTCCGCGTCGCGGCGGGCCGCCGCCCGCTCCGCCGGATCCTCGCCGGCCGCCTCGAAGACCACCGCGCGGGCGAGCTCGCGCTCCACGAACTCGGCCAGGACGGCTGGCACGTCGCCGGCACCCAGCTCGCGGGTTCGGGACTTGAGCTGGATGAGCGCCGCCGCGGCCGAGCGCACCGCGGCACCCGGGTTCGCCTCGGCCAGGAGCGTCGGCAGGTCCATGGGCGGCAACACTCGCTCGGGATGCTCCGCGAGCCAGTGCAGCGCCGCAGCCGGGCGCAGCACGTAGAAGAAACGCTTGAGGTTGGCCCGGCCCAGGCGCTGCTGGCGGGCCACATGCAGGTAGTGGCGCCCGAGGTCCTCGCGCCGCACCACGCGCTCGGCGAGCGCCAGGGCGCGGTCCCGGAACGCTGCGTCCCCCGCGTAGACGATGGGCGAGCGCAGCCACTCGAGCGCGGCGGCGTTGCCCTTGACCATGAGCCGCACGGCCTTGGCCAGATCCCAGCCGTTGACGTCGAAGACCGCATCCAGCGGCGTCTCGATGACGTCCCTGACGGGCCAGAGCGAGAGGTAGTCGGCGGCCGGACGCAGGTAGAGGAAGCGGGCGTCGTAGTCGCTGTCCGGCGAGGGGAATCCCCACGCGCGCGAGCCCGACTCGATGGCCCAGAGCACGCGCACGCCGTGGGCGGCCTCGACGCCGGAGAGCCGCTCGTCGATGCCGGCGACGACGCCGGGGTCAAGGGAAGCTGGCACGTTGCGCATGCCCCGGAAGACTACCCGCGGCGGCTGGGCGATCGCTTTGCCTCGCGTTCACCTTGGCGTGGAGTGCGGGTCATGTCGCCCTCGTAGCGTCCAGTCATGCCCTCCTACGATGTCAGCCTGGTGGTGACGGTCCGCGATCAAGCGCCCCTCTTGCGCGACGCGTTGACCTCCCTCACCCGGCAGTTCGAGGATCCGTCCCGGCTGCAGGTTCTCCTGGTCGACGACGGTTCCGTTGACGATCCAGCGGCGGTCGCCGCCGAATACGCCCCCGCCCTCCCGGGCCTCAGCGTGCTGCGCCACGAGCACGCACGCGGGCTCTCCGAGGCCCGCAACACCGGCCTTGCCGCGGCGCAGGGCCGCACCCTCGGGTTCATGGACGGCGACGACTGGTTCGCGCCCGGGCACCTCGCCTCGCTCCTGAACAGCCTCGACACCCTGGGCGTGGACTTTGTCCGCACCGACCTCATCGAGGAGCACGGCGGCACGCGCAAGCCGCGCCGCGCCCCGCACGGGCTGCGCTCGGTGCCCCTGAACCCGCGCGACACGATCCTCCCCTCCACGCGCACCACGCTCATCGACTACCCGTACGCGTGGGCCGGCCTGTTCCACCGCCGGGTCCACGACGAGCTTGACCTCGTGCGCTTCCGCGACGGCCTGCACACCGCCGAGGACCGCCCTTGGATCTGGCGCCTCTTCCTCGGCACCGAGTCCCTCGCCGTCGTCGACTCCCCCGGCATCCTCTACCGCCGGGGCGGCGGCGGCACGCTCACCCAGATCCTCGACGAGCGGCAGCTGCAGTTCACGCGCGCCTTCGCGCTGGCCATCTCCGCGGTCGCCGCCGACCGCGAGGCCGAGCGCTTCCTTCCCAAGGTGGCCCGCCAGTTCCTGGGGGTGAGCGCCCACCAGCTCGGCCGCGCCCGCGACATGACCCCGGAGCTGCGCCGCCGCATGCGTCAAGGCATCGAGGAGACCTCCGCCCTGCTCCCCCGCGAGGTGCTGCGCGAGGCCTTCGCCGCCATGGACTCCCGCCGCTCCCGCGCGTTGCGCCCGTGGCTCGCCCTCGAGAACAAGGCGGTCTCCGCATGATCCACGTCTTCGAGGCATCGACCCTCTACCAAGTGGCCTCCCTGAGCGCCATGCTCCGCTCGGGCAGCATCGACACCGGCGGCGAGCGCCGGGTGCTCCTGCTCGTTGACTCGGCCCGCCAGCCGGAGCTCGTCCCCTCGCTGAGCGAGGCCGCAGGCTTCGCCGCCCTCGCCGCCGACTTCGACGACGTCGTCGACTTCGGGGCCACGCTGTGGCCGCTGCGGCCGCACCAGTTCGCCCCGCGCCGCCTGGAGCAGCCGCTCCTGCAGAAGCTTCTGCGCGCCGCCTGGGGACTCGGCGAGGAGGACGTGACCCTCTACCTCGAGTCGCTACAGGTCAACCCCGCCCGCGCGCTCGCGGCGGTCTTCGCGTCCTCGCCCCTCGTGGTGCACGCGGACGGCCTCATGAGCTACGGACCCACCCGCAATCGCCTGGAGCCGGACATCCTCGAGCGCGTGCGCACGCTCGTCTACCTCGATCTGGTCCCCGGCCTCTCCCCCGCGCTGCTCTCGGAGGCCGAGCCCCTGCTCGTGCCGGCGCCGGTCGAACCCTTCGCTCGGCTCGTCGACGAATGGGCGGCGGCCCTCGAACCGAGCGCCGCGCTGCAGGACGTCATCGACGCCGGAGAGCCGACCGTGCTCGTCATCGGCCAGTACCTGAGCGACCTCGGCCTGCTCACGGCCGAGGAGGAGACCGAACACTCCCGCCTGCTCCTGGAGGCGGCGACGGAGCTCGGCGCCCGCCGCGTGGTGTTCAAGCCGCATCCGGCCGCTTCCGTCGCCTCGATCGAGTCCTTCCGGGCCGCGGCGGCACAGGCCGGCGTGGGCGCCACCATCATCCGGGACACGGTGCCGGCCGAGGTGGTGGCCTCCTGGCTCGCCCCGGTGGGCGTCGTCTCGATCTTCTCCACGACCCTGGCGACGCTGCGCGCCATCAGCGCGGTGCCCGTGCGCGCCGTGGGTACCGGTGCCCTGCTGCACGCGCTCGCCCCGTTCGAGAACTCGAACCGCGTGCCGCTCGTCCTGGCCGACGCCCTCTACGGGGACGGGGCGGACGCCGGGCTCGCGCAGGACCCGGCGCGCCTCCAGCGCCTCATCGACGCCGTGGCCTTTGCCATGCGCTCGCAGCAGCTGCCGCAGCTGCGCGAGGGGGCCGAGGACTTCCTCGCCGCCGAGCCCGGCCTGCGGGATCGCTACATCAAGCAGCGGCGCCTGCGCGCCCTGGGCCTGCCCCACCGTTCCCCCGCGGATCCGGGCCGGGCCCACCGAGCCGTGCACGGGATCATCAAGAACGAGGAGATCGCGAACAAGGTCCTGGGTGTGGTGCGCGGCGCCTCCGATCCGGACGGGTTGCGCCGCGGGTCCCGCCGCGCCGCCGCCGCCGTGGGCTCGCGCCTCGTGACCTGGTCCAAGCGAGGCTGACATGCGCCTGTTGCTGCACGCCGCGAGCCCCTCGGGGCTCCTCACCCTGCTCGCCGCCACGGCGGCCGGGGTGCTTCCGGCGTCCAGCGACCGCGTCATCGTCTTCGACTCGCGCACGGCGGCGGGCCGCGCCGTCGGCGAGGCCATCGAGGCCGGGCTGCGCCTGCCCGCCTCCGACACGTGCCTCGACCTGGGACCCCGCGCCGACGCGGCGGCCGTGCTGCGCTCCCTCGCCCCGTCCGTCGCGGTGCTTGACTCGGCGTCGCCGTCCGCCGCCGAGCGGCTCGCCACCGCGGCTGGGAAGGCCCGCCTCGTCCTGCTCGACGACGGGGGGCGGGCTCCCAGCCCCACCCCCTCCCAGCTCTCTCGCCGGACGCTGGAGCGGATCACCGATCTCGTGTTCGCCGAACTGGTTCCCGGGCTCGTGCCCGTGCTGCTGCGCGAGCGCGGGGACGCCGTGCGCCGGCACCCCGTGCCCCTGGCGCAGCTGCGGCACGCCGCCGCCGCGTGGGCCGACGCCGTGGCGGCACCGCGGCGGATCCAGGAGTGGCGCTCGGCCGGCGAACGCACTGCCCTCGTGCTCGGCACCGAGCTGCCGGAGCTCGGTCCGCACGGCGATGCCGAGGCCCAGCGGCTCGCCGGGCGGCTCGTCGACGCCGCGCTGGACACGGGCCTGCGGGCCCTCGCCTTCCTTCCGGGGCCCGGCTCCGGGCGGGCCGAGGCCCTGCGCCTGGCCGAGGCCGCGGCGGAGGCCGGCCTCGCGTGCGCCGTCCTCCCCGCCTCGCTTCCCGCCGCCGTGGCGCACCTGCTCGTGGCCCCGACCCTCACGCTTGCCGTTGACGAGCCGTGGCTCCTCGCGCTGCGCGCCCATGGCGGCGAGCGCGTGCAATCGGTCGCGACGGGGCGTGTGCTGCCCCGCCTGGCCTCCCTGAGCGACCCTCGCCGCCCCCGGCTCGCCCTCACCGACGCCGTGCTGCGCCGCGGGGTCCCGCTCCCCGCCGAGCAGGAGGACGGCGCCGGGGAAAGCCTGCAGGAACTCGTCGACGCCGTGGCCTTTGCCGTGGCACCCCCGACCCTGCAGGACCTGCGGCCGTCGGCCACCCACACGCTGCTTCACTCCCCCGCCCTGCGCAGCGCCTACGTCCCCGGCAAGCTCCTGAAGTCGCTCCACCTCGTGGAGGAGACCGCCCCCACCGCCGAGGCCGGCGAGGGCCCGGGGACCGGCCCGAAGCCGCACGCCGGGGCGCCCACGCAGCATCGACCCCAGGACGGACCGGCCCGCCGCCCGGGCCCGGCGCTGCGCTCGGCGCCCCGCGCCGTCGTCGGGGCCGCCTCCGGCCTGGCCACCGGCGCCGCCTCCGGGTTGCGCCGCTGGTGGCGGCGAGGGAGCAACGCATGAGCCAGCTCCCCGCCGCCCGCCGCTCCCGGCCCACGCAATTGCGGGT
>JALAHE010000259.1 GCA_022712075.1 Galactobacter sp. | reverse complement strand
GCGTCATCCAGTCCGTGCGTCCGGCCCCGGACGCCGGCCAGACCACGCGCGTCCTCTATCCAGAGCCGAGCGACGAGGACGGCGGCCTGCGCACCGTCTTCGTTGACCCCACCACGGCGCAGATCCGCGGCGAGTTCACGAGCTACACGAGCCTGGGGCAGTCGCCCATGCGGCACTGGCTCGAGGGCTTCCACTCCTCGCTGCACCTGGGGGAGGCCGGTCAGAAATACAGCGAGCTGGCGGCCTCCTGGCTCGGCATCATCGCCGCGGCCGGGCTCTTCCTGTGGGCCTGGACGTGGCGCAAGACGCGCAAGAACAAGCGCGCGGAGCTGCTGAAGCCGGCGGTGCGCCGCGGCCCGCGCCGCCTACACCTCTCCACGGGCATCTGGGCGCTGGCCGGCATGCTCTTCCTCTCCGCCACGGGCATCACGTGGTCGCAGTGGGCCGGCGCCAACGTCGGCGAGCTGCGCGCGGCGTGGGGCTGGACCTCACCCAAGCTCGACTCGTCTCTCGGCGGCACCGCAACACACGAGGACGAGCACGCGGCGCACCACGGCGCCGCGGCTGCCACCGACGGCGGGAACCTCTGGAGCGACCCGGCGGCCTTCACGCAGGTGCTCTCGCTCGCCCGGATGAACGGCATCGGCTCCGCGCAGGTGGAGATCGTGCCGCCGAGCGGTCCCGAGAAGGCGTGGGTCGTCAAGGAAACGCGGGCGCAGTTCCCCACGGCCGCCAACCAGGTGGCGATCGACCGCGCCAACGGCACGGCCACGGACCGCGTCGACTTCGCCGCCCAGCCCCTCGCCGCGCAGCTGACCACGTGGGGGATCGCGCTGCACATGGGCGACCTCTTCGGGGTCTGGAACCAGGCGGCGCTGCTGGTCTTGGCGCTTGCGATCATCGTGGTGATCCTGGCCGGCTATCGGATGTGGTTCAGGCGCCGGCCGGCGGGCCTGCGCTCGGGCCTGGCGGCCCCGAGCTTCCGGCCGCGGGACGTGCCGTGGTGGGGCTGGGCCGGCTTCGGAGGCGCCGGCCTCGCGCTCGGCCTGTTCCTCCCGGCGCTGGGGCTGAGCCTGGCCGTCTTTGTGGTGCTCGACGCCGTGGTGCTGGCTTGGCGCGGTCGGCGCACCCGCCGGGGCGGCGGGGCGGGCGACGCCGCGAGCGAAAGAGAAGTCCGAGGAACGGGCGGCGCGTCAGCGGAGCCGGGGGCGCCGACGGACCCGGGCGCTGCCCGGACCGGCGCTCAGGAACGCACGAGCGTGATCGGCTCGCCGGCCGCGGCGGGCAGCGCGAGCACGCCGTCGAGCGAGTCCAGGACCACGTCGGCGTCGAGCTCGGCCGCCGAATAAGTTCCGGTCAACCCAAGGGTCCTCGCCCCGGCCGCCCGGCCGGCGGCGAGGCCCGCGGGCGCGTCCTCGACCACGAGCACGCGCGAGGGATCCACCCCGAGCCGCCGCGCCCCGAGCAGGTAGCCCTCGGGGGAGGGCTTGCCAACGGAGACCATGTCGGCCGTGACCATGAGCGGCGGGGCGCTCCATCCCACGGCTCCGAGCCGGACCGCCGCGAGGGCGTTGGTGCAGCTCGTGACGATCGTGAAGCGCCCGGCGGGCAGCGAGGCGAGCAGTTCGGCGGCGCCGGGCAGCCGGATCACGCCCTCGGTGTCGTTCTCCTCGAGGAAGTTGATGCGAGCGAAGGCCTCGTCGTAGCGGGCCGGGTCAAGGTCGCCGCTGTCGATCACGCCCTGGATGACCTGGCGGGCCGGCACGCCGTGGTCGTGGAAGTCGGTGCGGCCGATGCCCAGCTCCACGCCCCAGCGGGCCCAGGCCTTGCTGGTCACCGCCGTGGAGTCGATGAGGGTGCCGTCCAGGTCGAAGAGGATCGCGTCAAGGTCGCTGAAGAGCGTGCTGGCCATGCCCCCAGCCTAGCCGCGGCCCCGCCCGGGCAAGGTGGAATGAGAGCGCTCTTATAGCCCCGACGAACACTGTTAGTCAAGACAATTCAAACAATCAGACTCACGCAATCATTTGTAGGACGTTTAACGGTTTTTCACGTGAAACCCTGGCAGGATATGACAGCGTCAGCATGAGTCATCACTCCCAGGAGACCTCCGTGCGCCCTCGCCCTGCCGCCCCCTTCGCGCGCCGATGGGGCGCGCTCCTCACGGCCCTCGCGCTCAGCCTCGGCGTGGGCCTCGCAGGCCCCGGCCACGGGGTAGCCCAGGCAAGCCCCGCCCCGGCGAGCGGGGCACCCGCCGCGCCGGCCGCCGTCGTGCAGTCCTCGGTGCAGGCGGCCGCGGCCGCGCGCAAGCTGGACGCCGCGGTCTCGGGGCAGGGGGTTGCGGCGATCCAGCTCTTCGAGAAGCGCCTCAATGCGCTGCGCAAGAGCAAGGGCCTCAAGCCGCTGCGCTTCAACCTGTACGCCACGCAGGATGCCTACAACTGGGCAAAAAAGTTGGCGGCCACGAACACCTTCCGCCACACCCAAAGCGCGGCCGAGCGCCCCAGCATGCAGCGCTTCACCGGCAGCTGGCAGGTGTGGGGTGAGAACATCGCCGCGCGCTCCACGGTGGACGTGAGCGGGATCTTTGATCAGTGGGTTGCCTCGCCCGCGCACCTCGCGAACATGCTGGCGAGCGACTACGACACCTATGGCGTCGGCTTCTACACCAAGCGCAGCGGCGACAAGGGCACGTGGGCCATGTATGCCACCACGGTGTTCTACAAGACGAAGGCGGGCAAGAGCCTCGTCGGCAGCTACAGCGGGGTGGACGCGTACGTCGCCGCCCAGCCGCTCGTGGTGAGTTCGTCGACCATGAGGAGCGTGGCGGGCGGCTCCGTGAGCATCGCAGGCACGGCCAAGGTCGGCGCCACGCTCAAGGCCTCGGTGAAGGCGTTCTCGACACCGTCGGTGAGGCTCTCCTACCGCTGGTACCGCAGCGGCAAGGCGATCTCCGGCGCCACGCGCAGCAGCTACAAGCTCACCGCCGCAGACAAAGGGCGCGCCATCACCGTGAAGGTGACGGGTTCGCGCACCGGGTACGCGG